>JAFGWA010000016.1 GCA_016937715.1 Candidatus Goldiibacteriota bacterium | reverse complement strand
TACTGAATGTCCTGTACGTAAGGGTATTCAACCGACGTGTTGCGCCCGTTTACAACATTTAACAGCCCGCCCGCGTCATACCCGTACATTACTTCTTCTTTGTCAGGGTATTTTACCTTCTGCATCCTGCCCCAGCTGTCAAATTCGTATTCCGTGGTGTATTTAAGCGTGCCGTTTGCCTTTTTATTATCTGTGTTTAAATTATATACCTCTTTTACTACCTGCCCAAGCTTGTCATATTCCCTTGTCTCACTGCCGGATTCAAACGTAACTTTTGTTATCCTGCCTACAAGGTTCCCGTCCTGTCCTTTTAACGAAGCAGCACCGTATGTATATGTGACAGTATTGGACGTACAATCCGGGTATGTTATGGTCATAAGGCGGTTATAGTCGTAGCCGTATTCTATCTTTTTGGAGCCAAGCGCAAGGTTTGGCGTTATCTTTTCTATCACGTTTGACGCAAGGTCATACACAGTCTGCACCCTGCCGGTATCAGGATTTGTAATTGCTGTCCTGCGGCCAAGCATGTCGTATTCAACCGTGGTGGTATTAGACTGCGCGTCTATTACGCTTACTATCTGTTTTAAGGAGTCGTAACCGTATAACGTGGTGATTACTTCGCCTTTTGTTGTGTTGTATTCTTTAACGGATGTTATAAGCTCACGCACGTCCCTAAATGTCTCTTTTTTGTTATTTTCCGCGTCTGTTACCGTTGTCTTAAAACGGTCCTGCCCGCCTTCCGGCGCTATGCCATAACTTATTGTTGTAAAAGTACCGTCCGGTATTGTGGTCTTTATGTTCCTGTCAAGCGCGTCATAAACCATTAAGGTCGGCAGTTGCGTGTCGCGGGTTTCGTTAAAATAATCATTTGAACCTTTTGCCTCTGTTACCGGGTAGTACTGCTCTATCGTCCTTCCCACATGGTCAAACACCACCCTGCCGGAAACTATCATGCTGTCCTGCGGCGCTGTGCCTTCTGCCGTAAATATAGACGCGTCTTTTTTGGTCTGCAGTACGCGCTTTAATCCGTCTGTAAATAACAGCGTGTCTATTGTGTCAACACCCGCCGCGTCACGATACGGGTCATAATGTTTTGTCAGCGCGTAAGGCACATCCGCTTCGGGATGATATTCAAATTCTATGGTCTTTTTTGTTGTCCCCGCTTCAAAAGGCCCTATCACATAAACAAGCCTTCCGAATTTGTCATACCCGTTTTCCATTATATTGCCGTTTAAGTCAGTTGTAGTTTTTACCCTGCCGAACCTGTAGTCATATGCCGCGTCAGAACTGTAATTAAAACTGTCTGATATTGACGTAACATGAGTGGACACATCCGCATCATAATCATAATTAAGCGTATATCTTTGCCCATCTTTGTTTGCCGGGCCTTTAAAATCCTTTAAATTGCCGTTTGTGTAATATGTCAGGCTGCTTTGCGCAAAAGTATTGTCTGTAAGATACTGCCGTATCGTTGTTAAATCGCCGTCAGCGGAATAATCCGCTTCGCGCTTGCGCAATACATTTCCGCTGTTGTTAATTACAACAATGCTTTCCGGAAGCCCGACTATATGGGCATCTGCCAGGCCGGAATGCCTGCCTGTGCCGTCCCCGGTGTATTTAATAACCGCCATAACATTATCACCACCGCCAATATCGCCCGCGTCAAAGAAACTTGTCACATTGCCGTATCTGTCATAATCAAATGTCTGATACGTGGATATTCCGGCAGAACTGTCTTCATAGAATGTCTTGTTAGTACGTTCAAGTTTTGGGAACGCGGATTCCCTATTAATTACGGAATCAATTAATATATCCGCGGTATATGTAATTTCATGGCCTGCGCTGTCTGCCACTAATTCAAGCCCGTATGTATTTGCCGATTCCATTAACTGTCTCTGTACAGCGCCGGACATGTCATACGTCTTTTCGCTTAATAACAGCCCTTTATTATGATACGTCGTATTCAGGTAGCCCCTGTTTACAAGCCTGAAATCCGGACTGCCGGAAACCATTGTGTCCTTTACGGTTTCAGAAACTCTCTTATACCCGTAAAAATCACGTTCAAACCTGTCATACCTGCCGCCCTGATAGACAAATTCCTTTATCTGCGTATCCGCGCCCTTTCCTTCAATACCGTCTTGCACGCCGTCATTCACCGTTACTTTTGTCAGGTTCCACCTTGAATTCGGATTTTCATAGGTGTTGCCGTCACGGGTATATTCAAGTTCAAACGACGCCCCAAGCGGCCTTGAAACCGTGCGCAAAAGGTTGGTTTTTCCGGTTTTATTGTGCCAGACAGTCAGCGGATGAGTATCATCCGAAAGCAGCCTGTCAGTACAACCGTCTCCGTCAACATCGGATAACATTATCTCCTGCCTGTTCATGCTCCAATGAATGTCCGCTCCCGGATTGATAACAATATTAAATACAGTTATCGGCGGAACTATTGGAATGGAAATTGTAAAATAACCACCGCCCCCAAAATTATATGTTCTCCCTTTGCCTATTTCTGCCGGTCCTCCCAACTTATAACTTGATGACGCAAATCCGCTTCCTGTATTTATCCACACTGTCCCGTCATTGTTTACTCTATCTACCAAGCCATCGCCATTAACGTCTGACAAGGTCTGCTTTGAATATGATTCAGAACCGCCTCCGCTTAAACCACCGCCCCATCCATAATCACCGCTGTTAAAACCTATATTCAGTCCAAGATTAAGGCTTTTGCTTTCACCATAATTAATTACAGTTGAATTCCACTGTTCTTCTTCTGTAAAGCTGTAACCCAGATTGTATCTTACTTTTAACGACTTCTGTCCGTCACTTTCATTAAGCCTTACCAAGTCCGGCAATCCGTCACCATTTATATCCATTAAGTTATATTCTACATCTGATTTGCCCAATCCTCCGCCTATGTTGAAACCCAATGTCGTCATCTGACTTCCTGTGCCCTGCGCGGAATCCACAGCTCCATCCGCTTCCACGGCAACTGTTCCCTTCGAATCGGATTTCCATTGAGCCGGATTCCCGCCTATACCCGCATTACCCGCTTCATTATTACTTTTCCTGAATTCGCCAAGAGAATTCAATTTTGTGGAACCCATTCCGCCATATGGATTTGTATATTGTATCTTCGCATTTCCCACTATATCAGGGAACCTGTCACCGTTCATATCCATATAGTCCAGCAAAGCCCAGCTGTCTCCGGTAGAGTATGAACCATTTACAAAGAATACTCCCGCCCCTACGCAATTCTGGCGGCTCAAACTCATTCGCTGCACGCCGTATGCTCCGGCGCCATTTCCTGAACCTGTCCCTGCTGTTCCGGCAAAATCATCCGCAGAAGGCATAGATACATTTTTTGTACCATTCCTGGAACTGCTTAACACTGATGCTTTGGCAAAAATCATCTTATCAGAACCGCTCCAGGCATCATTAGTTCCATCGGCAATGCCGCCCAGTTCGGGATAAAATACTATCTGATCTATTTCTTCCGCGTCACCAACATTATCTTCAGGATTTGAACTTTCAGGTTTTTTAAGGTCTGCCGGTATTATTAAATCGGATTCATTAATTGGTGTATTTAAGCTTTTAACATTGTCAACAGTAATATCCCCTGACGGATTCCCGTTAAGGCCGGCAACACCCCACCCTCTGTACGGAGACTGAAATAAAGCAGGATTTACATATGTCAATAATGCACTGTCAATACCAAACTTTGGCATCAGGTTTTCTTCGCCATAATATCCGTCAACATGTAAATCAGCAACCTTCCCCCTTATGCCGTCAACTCTTGAAGTAAATTCAAAAAACAGTTCTTCTCCCAGTGTAACTTCCATTACAACGGCATTTCCCGTGTCAATGCCGTCTTTCAGTGCGATTTCCTGTTTATAAAGCCTTTTCCCTCTTGGCTTTATTGTGAAGATAAGTTTATCGTCAACGGCATCTTTGCCTATTATAACAGGCACAATTGTTAAATTTTTTATTCTTGTTTTATCTACAGAAGCGGTATCTGAATCAGTGTCCGTAAGAAGGTCTATTTCATATGCCGGTTTCATGCTTGGTTCTGTCAGGGTAATTTCCGGAGCGTCACCGGGTTTATCAGCAGGAACTACAACCTTAAAATTAAGTTCAGGCTGCCATTGTATATTATCAAGATCATTCTGGGAACCCGTAACCATTTTTACCCTTATTTTTGCGCCTGCCTCAATAGAGTTTGATTTGGCGTCAATTTCTTCTTCCACAACAACATCACCTAAATACCCTCCCTCTATTATTTTTGTCATTACAACATTATCGTTAACCAGAACCTGTAACAGGACATCATCAGCCGCAGCCGCATTTTTTGTAACATTACCTGTAAGCCGCAGGTAGACCTTAGCATCCTGTTCAACCGGAGCAGGTACTTCAGCCAAAACAAGTTCCGGCCTGGTTATTTTAAAAGGTTCATGCGGTGCAGTTTTGCCGTTATCTGAATAGAATTCAATATCATACGGGCAAAACCTTTTTATATAATATTCGCCCATATTGTTTAACGCGGGCGGAACAACATCTTCATCGCTGCTCTTTAATGTTTCCGTATATATTATCTCGGGGTGCCATGACAACTGTTTCAAATCAATGTTAGAATCAACTTTTGCGCATAATACAAGTTCATCGCCTTTTTCTACATTGAATGTTCTTATGCCCCCATTCCCCATTGTGATAGAGCCTGTTCCGTCCCATGAGATAACATCAGTATCGGGGTTATTCAGCAGCACTCCGCCATTCTTGATAACAAGAGCCACATCATCTGTAGTAACGCCATTTTTATATAAATTGCCTTTAAGCTGTACCGTCCCTTTAAACGGCATTTTTAAACTTATGCCTTTCCTTCCTGCCATTACAAAATCATCAGAAGATTTATAGGAATATACACCCAGATTATTGACATCCTTAAACTCTTCCACGTTAATATATCTTATTTCCGGATCCCATCCTGCCTTATCATACATACCGTCAAACACTGACTGCACCCTAAAATATATCCTGTCGCCTTTGGATACCTGAAGCATATCAACGGATAAAGTTTTTCCTGTTGTATCCTCAGCCTGTAATGATTCAGACAGAAGCCTGACGCCATTTTTTTGAACAGAAACAAATACACCGTCTTTATCTTTGTAGCCAATAAATTCTTCCAGCTCGTCTTTATCCGTTGTAAGAGGGTCATCCACAACAGGCATCATGCGCGCAGTTGAAGAAATACTGATTACACCGTCATAAGGGGCAACCCATCTTTTTATTGTGTCTACAAGCGGAAAATCCGCCACATCTTTAAGGTATTTTTCCGTAAAGTCAGGTATCAGTCCTTCCGTATCTATTGCTTCACCCGCGCCAAGAGGATAGTCTGTATAGGATGTATCATCAGCAAAGATTATACTGCCGTCAGGCATGCGCTTGCCGAACTTTACCGGCCCTCCGTCAACAAGATCCGGAATCCCGTCACTGTTTGCGTCAATCATATATTTTTCGCCTACAGTCATACCGTCAGAATCATTATACAGTGCCTGAACGCCGGAAACATAAGCTTCCGGCCCTTTGGATGTCATTATTGAATAATCTTTTGCTATACTGTTTAATCCATTTATTTCATCAACCGTGTTTGAGAAAGCGTTGCTTGCGCCAAGACAAGCGCCTGAAATGTTTTTTCTCCATTTAAATTTCCCGCTGGATCTGTCCTTAAATACTTTATCAGGCAGATTATCTCCATCTATATCCATCAAAGATAAAACGCCGTAACTGTTATCGTTTGAGAAACCGACTTTATATCCCGCGGAAATATTTTTTCCCTGATATGGCACGGCAACTCCCAGATATAAATGGCCGCCCCATCCGTCCCCTTTGGTTCCGCTAAGCATGCTGGATTCGCCAAGAATACTGATACCCGCTATATTAATATTATCAACGGCATCTCCCGGAACCGACCAATCAGCACCGCTGTCATTTAAAATAGTACCACTGCCAATATCATCATAGTATTCAAAAGTGTGGACATTATCCTGAAACACTGCGCCATCACCGGCAGTCTGCGTTATAGTTTTAAGCAGTACTTTATGAAACTGCCCTTCTTCATAACCGAACAAATACTTTCTTATTACACCCGCATCAACCCCTCCAATTTTACTTACTGTTATTTCGCTTAAAAGTTTTGACGAAACACGTTTAAAACCGCCCCTTGCATCAATCCTGGTATCAACTCTGTTTGATTCCGGATAAATAAATTCAACTTTATACGCGCCGTCACCGGCACTGTCTCCGGTATACCTGATGCTGCTTAAATACAGATCTCCGTCATTACTGAATCTTGAATAGTAGTACCTGATATTATTGCCGTTTGTGTCAACAGTCTCTTTAAGCACCCACATGAATACACCGTTACCCGAACGCAAAGCATAGCTATTCCCTGAAGTATTCGTGGGGTCGCCATAAATATTCTTTGTGCCGTCTTTTTCTATTACTTCCCATGTATAATCTGCCGGATTTGTCCCTTTGCGCTGTATCTTCCTGAACTGCCCTTCAACGCGAGTGTGGAATATTTTACCGCCGTTTGCAACATCATTATCCCTTGGCACAAAATCAGACCTGTGCGCAACAGGCGACAGCATTTCGCCTTCAAGCAGATATGTCTCTGTTTCATGTGTTGCGCTGTACCTTGGCACGCCCCACCTTGTTTCGCATACTATGCTTCTTACCGGCATGTCCCAGCCCGCGCCAAGAAGCCCGCTTCCGCCGTCTGAACTGTAATTAATAGAAATTTGCGGCTGCATGCCCTGCCTGCCGGGGGGTATTTCTATGGGATAGTTTAAATTCGCGCTTCCTTTATTATTAGCCGACGGCGGTTCAATTAAATTGATTCCCGCGCCGGGGTCAGCCGCTTTTATGTCCTTAATCTGATTGGGATTAAAGCTTACCGCCTGCGGATGGTCCGGTTCTGTTATTGTGGCGTTTATGAAGTCCGTAAAATGGTCTGTTAAACTGGATACAGCTGTTGTGGAAACATCCACCGCTTCAAATTCCACGGGCAGCCATTTGCTTAAATTTTCATCAAAGTAAAATGTCCTTACTTCATCTTCTGTGTGCCCTGCAGGTATTAACTTTCTGTCATAAGGCAGTTTTATCTTAACCTTGCTGTTAAAATGCGCGCCGTGCGGCAGAAAACGGAAGCCTTTATGCCCGCCTGTGACGTTCGTCATTCCCGGTTCAAGCGCGGGCAAATCGCCGTCTTTAAGCGTTGTCATACGTATGTTCATAGGATCAATGCCGGCGTCCGCGCCAATTTCCAGAAGCGCGCCTTCATAATTAATTGTCCTTGAAACTCCGGGTTTTAAACCAAACGCGTATGTGGATGGGTCAGAACCGTCAGGCGGCGTAAGGTTTGAAAGCTGCCTATTAAGTTTTACTGTTTTTGTAAGCCTTTCGCCGTCAGGATAAATTGCCGTTATTACAACTTCCCACGGGTCAATGTCCGGGCTGTCTGTAAGGCCTACATCTTCCTTGCTTACCACAGCAGAGAAAGACCCGTCCCTTACTTCCGCCGGTATCGGCCCTGCCAGTATCATGGCAGGCCCTGAAGCATTGGAAGGAACAGAAAGATAACCCCTTATATATGCCGCCCTTCCGTAAAACTGGCCGGCGTTAGGGTATGTTATGTTTATATCCTTGCTTCTTGCCGCGCCGGAACCCGAACCTATTACGGTTATTTCACTTATCTTGCCGCTTTTTTCTTCCTTGCCGCCGTTAAAATTAATCTTAATTTTTTCAACCGGCTTGACGTTGTTAATTTTCAACATATGCCAGCCTGTATTCATTGCGGATGCGTCAAGCATGCCGGACAGGTTCTGCCATTTATCGCCGATTTTTCCGCTTATTTCAAATTTACCATAAAGTTTATTGGCTATATTTATTCCTATTCTTTCTATCTGGGCGGGTTTGTTTAAATCAATGTTTAATTCCGCCGCTTCACTTTGTGAATATGGCTCCCATCCTGTCATTGGATTGCCGTCAAGAATATCCGGTATGCCGGTTTCCCCGCATATTGTGTTTTCAACCATATTTGCGCCGTTATCAAGCTCGGCTGTTATTTTTACATTTCTTACTTTATATCCTGTGCTGTATCCGGCAGGAAGGCTGAACCGTATTTCATTTGCACCTTTTTTAAGCCACTCCGGATTTATTTCTTCTGACTGTTTGCTCCACTCTTCCGCGCCTGCAAGCGGCCATCCGCCCTGCATTGCTTTTCCATTAATAGCCCTTTTCGCTGTTATCCAGTGGCTAAATCCGTAAATTTCATAGGTAAGCCACGCCCTTTTCATGTCCGCGGGCGCCCTTACTGCCGCCGCGCTAAAAACGCAGTCCGTAGAAGCCATTCCGTCCGTGCCGTATATTACTGTTACTTCTCCCTGTACAGGCAGCGCGGCAAAACTTCTTGCCTGCATGGGCGGGTCTGTTTCTTCCATCATTTTCAGCAGGTCTTCGCTGCTTTTTATATTTATCCTTTCACTATCGCCCCAGAATTCTATTTCAACCAATCCCGAAGACAGAAGTGATTTTTTAGGTTTCAGCGTTATCATGAACCTTGTGCCTTTTGCCGCGGAACCCGCATTAAACCTGTTCCACTGCGCCGCAAGCGAGCTTAAATCCATGTTTATAAGGTCTGAAACATCAACCCAATTATTATTTCCCTTTTCAACAGCAACTGTCATGGTATATGGCGCGGCGCCGAATACTTTTATAAAATTCAGGTTTTGTTCATTTTCAAACGCGGCTGTTATGACGCTTGCCCCGTACGCCGTATATTGGGTGGTGGTATCCCTGTCAAAAGCAAAGCTGACGCTTTTTGTTTCAAGAGTTTTAAGCTCTGCTGATAAACCGGAATCCGTCGTCACTGATATTTCCGCCGGGCTTAACCTTAATACATCCTTTTGCCGCCAGGCAGAAAATACCGCAAAAACAGTGGCGCTTAACGCCAGAAATATTATTACCCCTGATAAAACCAATGCACGCGCTAAAAGACCGTTCTTTTTCATAAACCCTCCGCTAATCGCATGGCCCCCCACGCGTTTGTACGTTATTATTTTGTTTCAGTAACCGCGCCTTTAAAGTACATATTGTTTTTTCGTTTTGGCAGCCGCGGGTCTTTAGCCCGCGCGTTTTTTTCCTGTTAGTCTATCTTTGGCGGCCGCACCTGCCAATTCTTAAATCCAAATCAACTGCCGCACCTTAAAAGGTGCGCCTACCAAACATTTAAACCATAAACATTAAAAACCCGTTTCGTCCCTACAATATGAAACAAACCATCAAAGACTTTAAGGCGATGTGACCGTGATGCTGTAAGCAGTATCCGTGCCGCCAAGTACACCGCAGTTCCAGTCAGAATTCACTGATTGAAATTCCGCGATATACGCCGTTCCTGTATAATCCGCGGTCCAGGATATTTTACTTGCCTTGCCGCCTGCGCCGCTATTATCGTCAAATGTGATTAAAATTTCCGTGCTGTCATAAAGCCTTAATACCGTATCCGAATTCGCGCCTAAGCCTGATGTTTCTATAGTGTACTTGCTGCCGGACGTACAGGCAAAAGAAAATATATCCATGTCATCCGCTTGATGGTTATTATGTGACTGCGCGGCCGCGCCGACAATTATGTTTTTACCCGGCACGTCATTATCTGTTTCATATGTATCCGGAAGTACGTTAGAGACCCTGAAACTGTATGATGTATCCATGATTCCGCTCCATATATTGGTAGGCGTACCGGAATTACAGTCATACGAAGAAACAGAAACAAAATATTTTCCCGTTGCAGGGCATGTCCAGCTTATATAACTTTCAAACCCGCACCGGTCATCATCTGAGAATATGGAGTTTTGAATATTGGATGATGCGTATAATTTAAGGTATGTGTCGGCATTCGCGCCAAGGTTATAGGTTTCTATTATATATGATTGTCCTGCTATCGCATCAAACGAATACCAATCCCAGTCACAGACAGTATGAATTGTGTGCCCCGTTGAAGCTGTGCCTAAAACCAAATGCGTGGCGGAATAAGGATCGCTGTCAGCAGGTTCAAAAGAGTCCGGCGCCGCAACAACGGCAAGAGTAGCAGCAGGTATAGGAGTAGGTTCTTCAACGGCAGCCGCAGGGTTTGTTTTTTTACCACAGGCAAATAAGATAATTAGTACAAAAAACATCAGAAACAAGAAAGATAACTTTTTCAAACAGCACCCTCCCAGATAGTAAGTTAATCCTGTGAAATATTATAAAACTTTACAAAAAAACGTCAAGTTTTATTTCAGCGTTTCATCAATTCATTAAGCACGTATAAAATATAATACCATATGATAAAAAACATCAACCGCAGATGACCCAACTGCTTGAAAACATAAATCCGCTTCATTTCGGAGATTTCCGCTCACAGACTCACTACAACCGCAGGCTAAAGACCCGCGCCTATCAAACCTTAAACATCTATTATGTACCGGATTTTTATCCCTGGTAGCCGCGCCTTTTAAGGCGCGTTATTTTGATTTGGATTTGTTATTTCGCATTGATTTTATTGTACTGGTAGACGCGGGTCTTTAGCCCGCGGCAGTTTGTTTTGTCTTGTTCTTATCCCTGGTAGCCGCGTCCTTTTAGGGCGCGTTGTTTTGTTTTAGATTTGTTATTTTAGATTTTTTTCGGCACTGGTAGACGCGGGTCTTTAG
>JAFGWA010000015.1 GCA_016937715.1 Candidatus Goldiibacteriota bacterium | reverse complement strand
CTAAAGACCCGCGTCTACCAGTGCCGAAAAAAATCTAAAATAACAAATCTAAAACAAAACAACGCGCCCTAAAAGGACGCGGCTACCGGGGATAAGAACAGGACAAAACAAATTACCGGGGATAAGAACAGGACAAAACAAACTGCCGCGGGATAAAGACCCGCGCCTGCCAAACATTGAAATTTACCAAAAGAGGTATGATATATCACGTCTTCTAAGGTGTCTATGGAATATCCCCGCTGCTTTCGCTCGTGAACTCGCTGCATTGCGGGGATTTCCGCTCGCGTGCTCGCTTCAACAACGCGCCCTAAAAGAACGCGGCTACAGGGGATAAGAACAAGACAAAACAAACTGTCGGGGATAAGAACAAGACAAAACAAATTACCGGGGATAAAAACAGGACAAAACAAATTACCGGGGATAAGAACAAGATGAAGAATATGCGAGCTGACACATGCACCAAAACGAAATACCGCTGCGGCGGCAGGGAAAGATAAGCGGGTACAAAGGCGGGAAAACAAAAACGAGACGCATCATGATGCGTCTCTACGTTATTACACACGATTACAGAAACTTTACCTTTTCACCCTTAACAGCGCCATTACACCTAACCCCGCAAAGACAAGGTTTGATATCCATGCCGACAGGATGGGGGACAGGATTGATGCTTTTCCCATTGACAGCCCTATTGTGACAAAGCCCATGTAGAAAAACGACACTATAATTGTGACAACAAACCCTATTGCGGCGTTTACAAATGAGCGCTGGGTGGAAAACATAAAGGGGATTGATATGCCTAAAAGCGATAATATAAAAGTGGCAAAAGGGTACGCGATTTTAAGGTGAAAGTTAACCTCTTCTTCATTATATTTAAAACCGCTTGATTTTAAGGTGTTGATTATTTTTCTTAACCTGAATATGTTTATGGCAAGCGTGTCGTCAAAGGACTGTTTTTTTACTATAAAATCTTCCGGCGCGTCGGATACGTGCAGTTCTTTGCTTTTAAAAATATTGGTATCAGTCTCCGCGCCGTCTTTAAAATGCCTTTCCACGCCGTTTTTAAGCGTCCAGGTGCCGCCCTGCCACACGCCTTCTTTGGCGTCAAGGCGGTAAGTTATGTTAAATTCTTTGTCTATTTCAAGTATGCATATACCTTTCATCTGGCCTACAAGGCCGTCAAAATACTTAATATAAAAAACCTTTCCGTCAGACGCCAGCTTTGCAAGGTCGCGTGACACCTGCATTGAAGAGATGTTCTTTTTTTCTATTTTAACGTCCTTAATATAAGCGGCGTTTTCATAGCTTTTTGAAACAAGGGTTTCGTTTGTCACCATTGCGGCGGCGCTTACAAGAAACGCCAGCACAAGCACGGGCATGGCAATGTTCCTGAAATCTATGCCGGCTGATTTCATGGCTGTAAGTTCGTTATTGCGGCTAAGCTGGCTGAATACAAACAGTATTGACAGAAGCATGGCAAAAGGGATTGCCTGCGAAGCCAGAAAGGGGACGCGCAGTATATAATAATACATAAGCAGAAATAAAGAGGGTTTATGCGTAAGCAGGACGGGAAGTTCGTCTATAAGGTTGGACACCATTATAAAAACCACAATGCCGGAAAGAATAACACCGAAAGCTTTTATTATTTCTGACAGTATGTATTTATGAAGTATTTTCATTTTTGTGCCCGCCTGCTTTTTATTTTTACGGCGATAAAAGGCAGGAATATTGCTATAAAAAGCACCGCGCTTATTGCAATCATGGCAATATTAGGCAGCCACGCCGCGGTAAAGTGGTTCCATTTTCCCGAATAACCGTAAGACTGCCCCACGGAAAGCAGTATGTAATACATAAATATCAGTACAAGAGAGAAACTTATAGCGGTAATTTTTCCGCCTTTTCTGGTAAGCAGCCCAAGCGGTATGCCTATAACGGCAAACGCTATAACCGCGAAGGGAAGAGAAAATTTCTTATGCAGTTCCAGAATAACCCAGTTTTTGTCGTGCCTGCTCTGCGGGCCTTTTTTCATTTCCGCGTAAAGTTCCTGTGCTGTCATTTCGCGCGAGCCTTTTAAATCATCGGCAATGTTCTTTTTTCGCATGGCGCCCTGTATGTCCAGGTCCACGTAATTAACGGCGAAAAAGATTGAATTTAACCTTTCCGGTTCCGTGAAAGATCCGGTCTGAAGCACGCCGTTTTTAAGTTTTAGCGCTATCCTGAAGCTTTTTTCGTCGGAAATGAATTCGCCCTCTCTGGAAGTTATTACCTTAACCGGTTCGTTGGAATTGTGTTTGTCTTTGATAAAAATAAGGATGTTTTTTAAAAGCTCGTTTTTATTGTCTTTTTCGCCTATGTAAAAGACGTAATCGTCAAACTGTTTTATAAAGGTGTGTTCCTGTATAAGTATTCCGGAGCGTTTTTTTACTATTTCATAATAGACCTTTTTGTATTCCAGATTCGCGGCCGGCAGCACGTAGTTGTTAAACAGCACAAGGCCCGCCGTTATTACAATGGCCAGCAATAAGGAAGGTATAGTTACCTTTGCCACGCTTATACCGCACGCCTGCATGCCGTGGTATTCGTTATCCTGCACAAGGCGGCTGTAAGTTAAAAGGATACCCACAAGAAAAGCCATTGGCAGTGTAACCGCCACGGTTGACGGAAGCAATAAAATAAGAAGCTTAATAACGGTAAATATATCAACGCCATATTTGACCACAAGGTCGCTCATGACAAACAGGGAATTCATGATAAGGAAAAAAGTGAATATAAAGAAACCCATAAGGGTTACGTATGACACCTCTTTTATTATGTACCTGGAAATTATTTTCATTGAATACCCTTAAACCCCGTATTGTAATCAAAAAAGAACCTTAATTCAGCGGCGCCTTTTTTGTAGAAAAATTCATCTGTTGTTTTAGTGCCGGTAAAATATACGGCCATTTCCGCGTGCTCCCAGGGTGCGCCGTAAATAAACATACAGCTGCCATCCTTAAAATTTTTATATCCGTCCCAGAACCTGTAATGCTTGCGGGATTCGTGGGGTATTAAACAGTAAACTTCCGGATTATCCTTCATATAAAAAGCAAGAAGGCTTGCCGTCTGGTAATGCCTTGAGGCGATAAATAAAGGGCCTTTTTGCTTTAAAGCATTATAAACGCCGTCCGCTTTTTCGGCAAGTTCTTTGTAGCCGTAAGCTTTTTTAAGGGGGTTTGCTTTTTCGGGTATTGGAAGTATGGGGTGAACAAGGTGAATGTGAATAAGTATTACCGCTATAAAGCCAAGCGTGTACGGCCCGTGAACCGCAAGTTTTTTTAAAAAGGGCTTAAGGTTAAGGCTGAAAATATACCTTGTGGTGATAAAAAACAGCGGTAAAAAACAGTATGCCGGCCAGTTGGCCTCTACCCTGCTTTTAAGCGATAAAAGCAGGTAGGGGATTATGGACACAAAAAACAAAACAGCCATAAGGTATTCGCTTTTGTTTTCACGGTTCTTAAGGGCTTTAAATCCCGCGGCCATCATAAACAGAAACAGGAAAGGGGATATTAAACCAAACTGCGCGCCTATAAGTTCGCCTAAATACTTCAGCGTGAACCCGCCGTTTCCGCCGCCCCTTATAAAAAGATATTTCAGGGTGGCAAAATCATGCGTGATATTCCAGTAAATATACGGCGACGCCGCGATTAAAGTGAACAGGGTGAAAATAAAAAGGCTTTTAAAAAGTTTTTTGTTTACGGCAAAAGCGGTAAGCGCGAAGATAATTACCGCGGGATAAAAAGTGGCAAGCGTAAGTTTGCTGATGACGCCAAGCCCAAGTATTAAACCCGCGTAACCCCAGTATGTGTTGTTGTCCGGTTTTTCGCAGATATAAAGCATCTGCAGTATGAAAAGCGCGGCAAAGAACCCCATTACGGTGTCATGCATCATAAGTATGCTGCCCGCCGCGAATATAACGGAAGACGCCATGTTAAGGATGTTTATAAAATTTTCTTTTCTGTTTGTGTTGTGGGAGTATAACTTATTATATATAAGGAAGGAAATCATCATAGTGGCGGCGGAAAGAATAACTGCGCCTAACCTTACCGTAAATATGGTATTGATATTTGTAAACAGGGTAAACAGCCATATAACAACAGCCACGCCGGGCCCCTGTTCGTAAAAACCAAAATCCATATGCCGCGCCCACTGCCAGTAATACGCCTCGTCCCCCAGCAGGGGAAAAAGGGTAATAAACCAAAGGCGCACGGCTGTGATGGCTGCTATAAAAAAGAAAACTGCTTTTGTGTGCTGCATTTTTTCTCCCGATAATATTTCCTTAATAATATCACATACGGGGGGGATTTTGAAATGATTTTGGATGCTTAGAGGCTTGGGGCAACTTGCAACATTTAATGCAACACCGTTAAAATTTCCCATGTTTCTCTTGTAACTTTTTGTCTTATTATGTCGTTTGCGGTT
>JAFGWA010000014.1 GCA_016937715.1 Candidatus Goldiibacteriota bacterium | reverse complement strand
GGTGTTGATGTAAATGTTATTGTCCCCGTTGCCGTATGCGTAACCGTAGGCGACGCGGTTACAGTAGCCGTCGGTGTTGCCGTTAATGTCACTGTCGGCGTGTCTGTCTGTGATACGGAATTTGACGGCGTGGCCGTTAGAGTCTGTGTAGGAGTTGATGTAAATGTTATTGTGCCTGTCGCCGTATGCGTAACCGTAGGCGACGCGGTTACTGTAGCCGTCGGTGTTGCCGTTAATGTCACTGTCGGCGTGTATGTCTGTGATACAGTATTGGTAGGAGTAGCCGTTAAAGTCTGCGTGGGTGTGGCTGTAAAAGTTATTGTGGATGTCGGCGTATCTAAGACTGTATTTGTAGACGTAGGCGTTGCTGTAAATGTAATTGTCGGAGTATCTGTCTGCGACACCGAATTTGTAGGCGTTGCTGTTAATGTCTGAGTCGGCGTTGCCGTAAATGTTATAGTCCCTGTCGCGGTAAACGTGACCGTTGGCGTTGCTGTAACAGTCATAGTAGGCGTTGCCGTTGCTGTGACCGTAAATGTTATAGTCTGCGTGGCGGTGAGTGTGGACGTCGCGGTCACAGTCACAGTGGGCGTTGCCGTAAATGTTATCGTACCGGTCGCCGTAAACGTGACCGTAGGCGTGGATGTCACTGTCATTGTGGGCGTTGCAGTTGCCGTTACCGTAAAAGTAATTGTCTGCGTTGCCGTAAGCGTTGACGTCGCGGTCACAGTCACAGTGGGCGTTGCCGTAAATGTTATCGTCCGTGTGGCGGTAAACGTAACCGTAGGTGTTGCCGTTACCGTCATTGTCGGCGTTGCCGTTCTTGTTGCCGTAAATGTTATTGTCTGCGTTGCCGTAAGCGTTGATGTCGCGGTCACAGTTACCGTTGGCGTTGCCGTAAATGTTATCGTCCGCGTGGCGGTAAACGTAACCGTAGGCGTTGCCGTAACAGTCATTGTGGGAGTTGCCGTTCTTGTTGCCGTAAATGTTATTGTCTGCGTTGCCGTAAGCGTTGATGTCGCGGTCACAGTTACCGTTGGGGTTGCCGTAAATGTTATTGTCCGCGTGGCGGTAAACGTAACTGTCGGTGTTGCCGTAACAGTCATGGTGGGCGTTGACGTTCTTGTCACCGTAAACGTTATAGTCCGTGTGGCGGTGAACGTGACCGTTGGCGTGGATGTTACTGTCATTGTGGGAGTTGCCGTTCTTGTCACCGTAAACGTTATCGTCCGCGTGGCGGTAAAAGTAATTGTCCGCGTTGAAGTAAGCGTCGATGTGGGCGTTGCTGTATTTGTTATTGTATAAGTGATTGTTCTTGTAGAAGTCGGCGTGGCAGTC
Source organism: Candidatus Goldiibacteriota bacterium (assembly GCA_016937715.1). Taxonomy (NCBI): domain Bacteria; phylum Candidatus Goldiibacteriota; species Candidatus Goldiibacteriota bacterium. The sequence goes on along the minus strand of JAFGWA010000014.1, from coordinate 49,524 downwards.
CGCGTAAAGGTGACAGACGGCGTCGCTGTTAAAGTACTGGTCGGCGTGCTTGTAAGCGTCCTTGTGCGCGTTACTGTTAAGGTGGCTGTACGTGTCGCGGTTCTTGTTACTGTCCTTGTCACAGTCCTTGTAGCAGTGGGCGTGGGCGACGCGCATAAATTATGCATATCAACGGTTGATACTATTGTAGGCGTTGTCTGATAGGCCAGCGATGCAAGATTATACCAGTCGCACCCCACGCGCGTGTCCATACGAACCCTTATAGGCAATGTATAACACCCGGTAAAACCGGGCGATGTAAAACTGACAGTGTAATCACGCACTTTACCGCTTCCACTGTGGGAAACACTGCTTATTCCGGACACAGGATTACCAATATAGTAAGGATCAAGATAACTCCAGCTGTCGGTGGAAGATGACCAGTCATCTCTTATAACCAGACTCCCAGAAGACACAGCGCCTCCTGTATTACATATCTGAATATTAAATGTTATTTCATCACCCGCCACGATACCTGTGGTCTTACTTGCCGATTTTACTATTGTGAAATTCGGCGGCATTGTAGGTGTCATTGTAGGCGTTATCGTCCTTGTCACCGAAGGTGTAAATGTCGGCGAGCAGTAATTATTCATAACCACGGTTGAAACAATTGTGGGCGAACCCATATAGCTGTTAAGGGTCGCGTCATTATGCCAGGGCCCGCAGCCGTAATTGTTAGCCGAATGCACACGGTACTCTAAATCCACGCACCCTGTAAAACCGGGCTGCTGAAAATGGATGTTAAAAGTCCTGTAATCATTGCCGCCGGTTGTATCATAATAATCTATTCCAACCGCGGGGTTGTCCACATTATACGGGCCGTCAAACTGCCAGTCCCCCGGCGCTGATGTCATATCGTCATAAATTGTCATTACGCCCTGCCACGCGGCGCCGCCCGTATTGCACAGGTGTATTGTGTAAGTAAGGTAATCGTTATTTCCGCTTACAGTTGTTTTACTTGCCGATTTTACCATTGTAAATACCGGCGGATCCGGGCAGTAATTTTCAACCACCGCAGTTGCCACAACCGTCGGCGACGCAAGGTAAGTTAAATTTGCCGTATTATCCCAGACATCGCAGAAAGTGGGAGAGCCGCTGTAAAGTTTTACAGCGTAATTGTAATCATAACATGTATCAGCAGGAAATCCGTTTGCAAAAGTAATAGAACCTGTCTGTCCGCTGCCGCTATAATCAATAAAACCAAGCATGGTATCAGTGTAATCATTTGGCCAGAAATACTGCCAGTCATCAACCGCGCTTGACCAGTCATCCGCAATTGTTACAGGATTCCCTGAAGTTCCTCCGCCCGTATTGCAGATGTGCAGCGTGAACGTAACTTCATAAGGGGTTGTAAGCCCCACATTTGTGGCCGGGTTTGCGGTCTTACTTAATGTAAAGTGCGGCGGTTCGGGAGTGGGGTCTATAGTAAGGTCAAATCCCTGCCTTGTGAATATTTCTTTGCAGTCACCGTCAGTGGTTTCAGAATCAGTGGAATAACTTAGCGCAGGCAAAAGACTGTTTGTGGCAGGATCATAAATTCTTTTGCCGTATTTCAGCCCCTCTTCATACTGCGGCAGATTCCACGATAACCCGGAATTATCCTGATCGTACAGCGGGTCATACCAATTAAGCCCCGCATACTGCGGAATATCGCCTGCAGGACAGGAATCATCGTAATACAAATCAATATTTGCAATATCCGCGCTGCTGACATAAGAATGGCCGCCTTCAGCACACACAACATCAAGGCTGTAAGATGTCCAAAGTTCATACGCGCCGGTGTTAAGCGTCCTTACAGAAATCACATTTCCTGTGGGCTGCAGCAAAGCAAGCTGCGCGGCATCTAAACTGATACAAAGAGGAGCAGGAGGCCCGGGGCTTCCGCTTATATCGGAATAAGGAAATGCTGAATCCACTTCTCCGCCGGGAAAATCCCATAAATCCGTATTGGTTATCAATGTGCCGTTTAAATACACCTGTGCTATGTCATCAACAGCCGCGCAAAGCTGGGCAGAAGCGGGGGTGCATGCAGAATAAGCAGGGGTATTAATAAGAATTATTACCATTGCCAAAAAAACTGCAATGAAGGCAATTTTTCTTATTGCGGCTGTCTTTCTTACCGCTTTTTTCCCTTTCATCGCATCCCCCTTAAACGAGAGCGCATTCCTTAATTATATTAGACATCATAACTATAAAATAGTTCCCCTAATTAATGAGTTTAACAGATATTTATATACCTGTCAAAAGAATTAAAAAAACCGGAGGGATAGAAGGTCGGATGCACGTAGGGACGGTAAAAACAGATGGTCGGATGGTCGGATGCACCGAGGGACGGAAGTTAAAATAAATATACCACCAAACATCAAAACAAGATTCGGGTGAGTTGCCTCGGGTTTAAAACAGGGGTTGGGTGTGTTTTTTCAGTACGTGCCGCGAAAGAATGGTATGTATGCGTCAGGGGCGTTTTAATGCAACGCCGGCAAATATGTATGTGCCGCAAACCCGCGATTGCCAATGAATTAACATACCTGTTGATTTCAAGTTTGTTTGAATACAAGAATACCAATTTGCGGCGCGTGCTGAAAAAACACACCCAACCCCTGTAAAAACGGAGGAATAACTCCTTCCAAGTCAAAACCCGGCTATCATGCCGTTGTACTGCCGAGCCGCTGGTTTTTCTTCCGTCCCTCCGTGCATCCGATCATCCAATCCTCAGTTCTTTCCGTCCCTCGGTGCATCCGTGCATCCGTCCCTCAGTTTTTCACCAAGCATCTAACCTTCCAAGCATCCAAGCATCCGGCTTCACTGCCTTATCGTAAACGCCAGGTATATCATCGCGTTTCTGCGTTCAATTAACATTACCACTTCACTGCCCCTGCCAAGCTTTCCCGTGACCGAATTAAACACATCTGAATTTTTTATCCTTACGGTATTTATTTCGTGAATAATATCACCTTTCATTACGCCGGCCTCATCCGCCACCGAACCGGGTTCTACATTTACCACCACAACTCCGGCTGTGGAATCCGTACCATACTGCCTTGCATATTCTTCATTCATGTCAACCACAAGCATCCCAAGCGAACCGGACTGCGCTTTTTCGCTTACCTGCGCGGTTTCAGCTTTACTTCTGTCAAATATTTTCACTTTAAGTTCTTTTTCCGCGCCTTTCCTTGACACCTTTACAATAACAGTCTTGCCCACAGGCGTGCTTGCCACAAGCGACTGAAGCTCGCGGTATTTTGTAACTTTTTTTCCGTCAAACCGCGTGATTACGTCGCCGTTTTTGATGCCGCCTTTTTCCGCCGGGCTTTCTTTGAATACCTGCGAAATAAGCACGCCTTCTTTTACCTTGAAATGTTTTGCCAGTTCGGGGGTAAGTTCCTGTATGCCCACGCCCAGCCATCCCCTTACGACTTTTCCGCCGTGCGTGATATCATCATAAATTTTTCTTGCCATGTTTGACGGTATCGCGAAACCCACACCGTCATATCCGCCGGAAGCGGAAGAAATCGCGGTATTTATCCCCACAACTTTCCCTTCCAGATCAACAAGCGGGCCGCCGGAATTTCCCGGATTAATAGCGGCATCTGTCTGCAGAAAATCATCATACGCGCCGGCGCCTATTACCCTGCCCTTGGCGCTTATTATCCCCTGCGTAACTGTTTTTTCAAGTCCAAACGGACTTCCAATCGCCACCACCCAGTCGCCCACTTTTATCGCGTCCGAATCGGCAAGCACCGCGGCCTTTAAACCTTTTGCGTCTATTTTTATAACTGCAAGGTCGGTTTCTTTATCAACGCCTATAACCTTTGCCTTATACTCTTTTTCATTGAAAAGTTTTACGGTTATTTCATCGGCTCCTCCCACCACGTGATTATTGGTAAGGATATATCCGTCATCTGATACTATAAAACCGCTTCCTAAACTTCTTCTTTTTATGGAATTGTCCCGCCCGCTCTGCGGAGGAACTCCGAAGAATTCCTGCATAAAGGGATCATTAAAAAACCTGTCATAATAAGGGTCGCGCTGCCTTTTTTCAATTTTAACGGTTGAAATATTTACCACAAAAGGCTCCGCAATCTGCGCGATTTCACTGAAACTTGAAGGTATCATGGGCACTGCCGGAAGGGTAAAAGGAAACATAAAAACCAACAACAAGACGATAAGTTTTTTCATAAATTACCTCCTGTTTTTTTACAAACCTTACTGATATTTGACGTCTGCCTTTTTAAAAAAGTTCAAATTTAAAAACTGTCAAATCCCGGCAGATTAATGCTATTCATCTTATTTTTATCAAACGAAAACACGCCGTCAGCCGTCTTTATATAATATAATTCCCCGTCTGCTTTATCACCAAAGATGACATTGATATCTTCAGCGCCCGTTTTTTTCATTATGATTTCAAGCGAAGGCTGTGACCGTGTAAAAAATTCCGCCTTTGCTCCGGCATCAAATTTTTCAGCGTACTCCATCTGCCTTATCGCGGAAATTACCGCCCCTGTATCTGTTATTTTTTTCTCTTCTTTGGATAAACCTTGCGCTTTAACGGTCTTCCATTTTTTATCTTTTCCCCTGGCTCCCTCAATAAACTTATTTTTGTATTTAATCTCCACCCTGTCAACACCGTCATCTTCAATCACAAGTATCTGTTTATTTAAAATTTCATCCGCTTTTGGAATATTTGTATAAATGTAATCCGGCAGTTCAAATATTCCGGGAACACCCTGCGCTTTGGCAAAAACAGATTTTTTCACTCCGTCCAGAACACCAAAATAAACAGTCTTTTTGCCGTCAGATGTTGTCAGAACAACCTTCTGCGAAGGTAACGCAAGGCCGAACTTAGCCGCGTCTTTGTCAGCTTCAAAATACTTAACCGCGCTGTTTTTCATATAAGCAATTATTGCGCCCGCCCTGTCTTTCTTTACAGCAGCCTTAAACGGTTTTATAAGATTCCAATTGCCTTTATCATCTTTCTCAAGCGTATATTTCCTGTCTTTTAAATCAATTTCCACGGCGCTTACGCCGGGCTCTTCTATTTTAAACAAACCTTTATTCCTGAAATCAAACAGCTTTTTTTCGGAATACCTTTTAAGTATGCTGTCAATTATATAGAAATTGTCGTCTCCATTTTTTACCACGTAAGCGTAGCTTTCCGTGGGGTTTTCATCGCCAAAATCAACAAAATATTCGCTGTCCGCATAAAACTTAAAACCCGTGTTCTCTTTTTTTCCAAGGCCGTATTCTTCCGGGTCTCCATCTTCAATTTTTCTTTGCACCTTTGCCTGCGCGAAATCTTTCAGCATTCCATTTATCATTCCGTCATCAGCCGGCGCTTTCAAAGGCGTTTCAAGCATCCATGTATCACCCTGTTTTATGACGGTAATGATTTCTTTCCCGTTATTGACCGTAATTTTATTTACAGCGCCTTCATCAAATCCCGGAAAAAGTTTTTCCTGTTCCGCCTTTTTTTCCTTATCGGCGCTTTTCTTTTTAATTTCCACAAAATAATAGTACGCGCCAAGCAGCGCGAAAATTATAAGCGCCGTCACGGTCTTATTCGGCTTCATGGCTTTCTTCTCCTTAAAAACACCAGTATTCCCGCCGTTATCACCAGCAGGGGAAGCACAATTATGGGTATTACAAACAGCATTGTTCCGTGTATTTTGGTTATAAACAGGGGCTCAAAATTCCTTCCCTTCGGCCTTATGGATATCATGTCCGAATCCCGCGCCAGAAAACTTACCACATTTAAAAACATATCCCTGTTTCCCGACGAAGCTATAAAAGTATTATTGGCAAACTCACTGCTGCCAAACACCGCCATCGCGGCTTTTGCCGCCAGGGTATTGCCTTCATTTGTAATTTCCGTAACCGCACTGACTACAAGCGGCCCTTCTATATCTTTTGAATCAAGCCCTGCCTTTGCTTCCTTTATACCCGCAAGGTCTGTTTCGCCCCAGCTGCCGGGATTTGTGCGTGACAGCGATACCGCATTGCCGGACAGTTCAAACGTACGGCACATTGGAAGAAAGGTCGCGACAGTGAAGCCCTTTGTAATTTCATGGCTTTCATACGATGAAATAACGGGCATAAGAAAATCACCGCCAAGCATCCTGCTTATCTTATCCACCACTATGTCGTTATGCGGTTTAAATCCGTATGCGGCAATCAGACTTTCAAGATTGGGCAGTTTTACAAGCGGAGGATAAAGCACAAACACCCTTCCGTTATTGGAAATAAAATCCTTTATCACCTTAATTTCACGCGGAAAAAAATCAGCCTGCGGGCCGGCTACTATAAGCACGGCCGCGTCGCGCGGCACAGATGTCATCGTAAAAAGTTCCACCTGTTCGGCTTCATAATTCTGTGAAGCAAGGGCTTTTTTTGCCGACCCATATCCGGATTTATCATTGGCAGGAGAATCAATCGACGGCTCTCCGTGGCCTTTTGTAAAATATACCTTCTTCTTTATATCGCTTGAAAGCCTTATAACGGCGTTTGTAAAACCTTCTTCAGTAAGGTCATCCACCGTTTCCGATGTATTATTATCTTTCCTGCTTATTACCACAACGCCGTAACGGTCCACGTTGAATTTTTTCCCCATCGCGGGATTTTTATCCGCGTCAACAGGGTTATATCTGAACTTTGAATTAATTTTTTCATATGATCTAAGCGTGTCTTCCACCTGCATATTTCTTGCGGTAACAGAATAGAAGTAATACGCGTCCATGTCTTTCTTTAATGCCTGAAGGGTCTTTTTGGTCTGATCAGACAGGGAATATTTTTTATTTTTCGTCAGGTCAAACTGTTTCGCGTTGGATATTGCCACAGCCAGTACAAGCGCAGCTATACCCATAACTAAAAGCGAATAAACAACAGAATTTATTCCCTGCTTCGCGTTTTTTCCGGACAGCGCCGTTATAATGGTTTTTCTCTCCATAAAAACGGTATAACCAGCGCAGACAAACCCAAGCACGAGCGAAATAAGCGCGGCTGTATTAAATTTTCCTATAAGCGCCGCTGACAGCCCTGAAAGCATTATAAGCACAAGCCCGGTTATCAGCAGTATTTTATTTAATAAATTATTGTTCATCTTTATCCCCTCCACTGTTTTGATTCAAGCACGCGAAGGCTTAAAAAATAGAAAATAAACATAAATACCCCGTAATACGCAAGGTCAGCGGTATCAATTACGCCTTTGCTGAAACTGTCATAGTGCCGTATGACGGACAGGTTTGAAAGCACCCTTCCCAATGCCGGGTCCACTACAGCGCTTAACCAGTCAATTATCCAGATAAACAAAAGCACCGCAAAAGTGATTACCGCCGCCACTATCTGGCTGTCGGTAAGCCCGGATATAAATGTGCCCAGCATTATAAAAGCGCCGCCTAAAAGCATAAGCCCAAAAAAGCCGCCGATTACCGGCGCCATATCAAAGTTAGCGGACAGTTTTAATGTAATCACGGACGACATGGCCCCTGTAAGCATTGCAAGAAAGACCGTGTACGCGCCGCAGAATTTTGCCGCCACCACAGCGGCATCGCTTACGGGAAAAGTGAAAAGCAGTTCCATTGTACCTTCGCGTTTTTCTTCCGCGAACGTCCTCATGGTTATCAGCGGCAGTATAAGAAGAAGTATGAACGAAATATTAAAAAACCACGGCCGAAAAATTCCATCCAGCGTGGTCAGGTCCATCATATTCTGCTGGTACGTGTTCATGCTTCTTAACGACACTTCGGAATAGTAATTGGCGATAGACGCGAAAAAATATCCGGAAATAGCCATAAAAACCACTATTAGAACGTACGCAATTGGCTGGCTGAAAAATATCCTTATTTCTTTTTTATACAGTCCGGTAAATTTACTGAACATTTTCATCCTCCCTGGTGACAAGCTTCAGGAAAACGTCTTCCAGTGTAAGCTGTTCGCGCTTTAATTCCAGAAGCGCCCATTTATTGCGCGCTATACTCTGCACAATTTCGCGCCTTAAATCCGCGCCTTCAGCCGTATCAATTGTATAGGTATAAATCCCCGGTTCTATTTCGTTTTTTTCTTCAGCAGATGAAACACCCTTAATGGCAAGCATTTCCTTAATAAATTTATCTTTAGGGGCTTCAACTTCAAGGTGTATTCTTGCACCTTTGTTAAAAGTCTTTTCAAGGTCAGCGACATTATCCTGCGCTATTATCCTGCCTTCATTGATGACAATAACTTTATCACACGTGACGCTTACTTCAGGCAGAATGTGGGTGGACAGTATTATGGTGCGGTCGCCGCTCATTTTTTTTATCAGCGTCCTTATTTCTTTTATCTGTTTTGGGTCAAGCCCTGACGTGGGCTCGTCAAGTATCAGCACCTTTGGGTCATTTAATATTGCCTGTGCAAGCCCCACCCTTTGCTTATAACCCTTGGAAAGTTTTCCTATTATGGAATTTTTAACACCTGTCAGCCCTGTCTCTTCCATCACGCGCTCTATCGCCGCTTTCTTATCGCCTTTGGCCACGCCTTTTATATCAGCTATAAATTTCAAATAATCACTTACAGACAACTCTTTGTAAAGCGGTACGTTTTCAGGCATGTATCCAATCTGCTCTTTTACCTTTATGGGTTCTTTGGTGATATCATAACCCGCCACTTTTACAGTTCCCGCTGACGGCGGAAAAAAACCTGTAATCATCCTCATAGTGGTGGTTTTGCCCGCGCCGTTAGGCCCAAGAAAACCTATAATTTCACCCTTGTTAACGGTAAAGGTGACGCCATCCACCACAGTTTTACCGCCGAATTTTTTGCTTACATTGACAAGTTCTATCATGGCCTCTCCCCTTAAGCGTTTTCAGTACTTCATATCTTTTAATTTTGCAAGTTCCTGTATAAGCTTTTTTTCTTTATCATTTAACTTCAAGGGAATTTCCACGTTTATAACAATAATAAGGTCGCCGTTTTTACCCGTCTTTATATTCTTGGCGCCCTTTCCTTTTATTTTTTGCGCCGACCCCGGCTGAGTGCCTGCGGGAATTTTTACCTTTACCGCGCCGTCCGTAAGAGGTATTTCAATTTCTGAACCCAAAGCCGCCTGCGCAAGATTTATTGACGCGCCGTAATAAAGGTCGTCGCCCCTGCGTTCAAACTGCGCGCTTTCTTCAACGCCAAAAATCACATACAAATCACCGCGGCCGCCTTTGCCATAATCGCCGTGCCCGCTTATTTTTAACTTTGTCCCGTCAGTCACGCCCTGCGGTATTTTTATCCTTATTTTTTCTATCTCTTTTTCACTGCCCGTACCGGCGCATTTTATGCATGGGGTTTTAATCACGGTGCCTCTTCCGTCACAATTGGGGCAGGGTTTATTTATCATAAAACCGCCCTGTGAAAAATGTATGCTTCCGCTGCCATTGCATGTGGGGCACTGCTGCACGCCTGTGCCGGGCGCAGCACCGGTGCCGCCGCACAATGTGCACTGCGAAGCACGGGGTACTTTTACAATAGTTTCGCCGCCTTTTAAAGACAGGTCAAAAGGAATTTTTATTCTTATGTTTACATCATCGCCTTTTTGCGGGGCGGCTGACCTGCCGCGGCTTTGCCCTCTGCCTCGCTGCCCGTTTTCAAAGAACATATCAAAAATATCAGAAAATCCGCCGGAGCGGTTCTGCCCGAACATATCGCCAAAAATTGATGAAAAATCCACATTCCCCTGATAATTACCATTCTGTCCGCCGCGTCCCATATTGGAAAAATCATAGCCGCCCGCCTGCGCCTGTTTTAATTTTTCATACTGAGCTTTTTTTTCAGTGTTGGAAAGCACTTCATACGCTTCACTTATCTCTTTAAAGCGCTCTTCCGCGGCTTTGTCGCCGGGATGCGCGTCAGGATGATATTTTTTTGCAAGCTGGCGGAATGCTTTTTTTATATCATCATCGCCAGCTTTGTCGGTTAACCCAAGCACTTTATAATAATCTTTTAACTGCATATAAGACACCTTTTCTTTCTGAATTTGCGCCTGTCTTAAAGTACAAACTTCGCCCTGATAAAACCGTGGTGTAAATGCCGTAATACAAAAAGTATACATTAAAATAAAACTTAAACACGCGCCGGGTGTATTTTTTTATGACTCCTGCCCAAGTTCCCTGTATCCCCCGAAATCCGGATTTAATGCAGCGCCGGCAAATCCGTACCTGTCGGGAGTAAGCGTATGCCAACGAATAAACTTACTGAAATTTTCAAGCTTTCATGACTGCAAGCATACCAATTTGCAGGAGGCATAAAAAAATATATCCGGCGCGTGTAATTATTACACTTAAATATTTATCAAAGAACACAAAATAGAACGACTGCACATTGCATGCCGCGGCCTTTTTCAAGGCCGCGGTCAGCAATATGTAATCTTTTAAACCATCCCGCTTCGCCATAAGTTAATTATAATGGCTCCGGGGATAAATAAAATCTATTTCATTAACTCAGGCGTCAGCCTTCGGCATTCCACCTGAGTAAGCGCCGCTAAGCCTCAGCTGCAGCCTTTCGGCTTTGCTTCGGCAAGCGTTCCGCTTACATCATATCCATTCCGCCGCCCATTCCGCCCATGCCGCCCGGCATAGGTGAATGTTCTTTCTTCTCGGGGATGTCTGTTATCATTGATTCGGTTGTTAACAGCAGCGCGGAGATTGAAGCTGCGTTCTGTAACGCGGAGCGCGTTACCTTTGTAGGGTCGATAATTCCGGCCTTTACAAGGTCCTTAATCTGCCCGTCATTGGCGTCAAAGCCCATGCTTGAATCTTTTTCTTTTAATACCCTGTCAATAATGATGGAGCCTTCAAAACCCGCGTTGGCCGCAATCTGCCTTATAGGGGCTTCCAGCGCCTGCTTAATAATCTTCACGCCTATTGCTTCTTCCGCGTCTGAAAGGTTTAAAGTATCCAGCACCTGCGAGCATCTTAAAAGCGCGACGCCGCCGCCCGGTACTATTCCTTCTTCAACAGCCGCCCTTGTGGCGTGAAGCGCGTCTTCAACGCGCGCTTTCTTTTCTTTCATCTCTGTTTCTGTCGCGGCGCCCACGTTAATTACCGCAACTCCGCCCGCTATCTTGGCAAGCCTTTCCTGAAGTTTTTCCCTGTCGTAATCAGAAGTTGTTTCTTCAATCTGTTTCTTAATCTGTCCGGCCCTTGCGTCTATTTTCTTCTTATCTCCGGCGCCTTCCACTATTGTGGTATTGTCTTTATCCACTGTTATTTTCTTTGCCTGTCCAAGGTCTTTTATTGTGGCCTTTTCAAGTTTTAATCCAAGTTCTTCGCTTATTACTGTTCCGCCCGTAAGAATGGCTATGTCTTCAAGCATTGCCTTTCTTCTGTCGCCGAATCCCGGCGCCTTAACCGCAACGCATGTGAAAGTGCCGCGGATTTTATTTACAACAAGCGTCGCAAGCGCTTCGCCTTCAACCTCTTCAGAGATTATAAGGATAGGCCTGCTCTGCTGAACCACTTCCTGCAGTATAGGAAGCAGGTCTTTCATGTTTGATATCTTTTTGTCATGAATAAGAATGTAGGCATTTTCCATTTCCGCAACCATCTTGTCGGCATTGGTCACAAAATACGGAGAAGCGTAACCCTGGTCAAACTGCATGCCTTCCACCACGTCAACGTGTGTTTCAATTCCCTTTGCTTCTTCAACGGTTATAACGCCGTCTTTTCCAACTTTGTCCATTGCGTTGGCAATCTTTTCGCCTATTTCGCTGTCATTATTGGCGGAAATTGTGGCAACCTGCGCTATTTCTTTTTTATCCTTTATCGGTTTTGAAATCTTTTTCAGTTCCGCGATAACCGCGGCCGATGCCTTTTCAATTCCCCTTTTAACCGGCATGGGATTTGTTCCCGCTGTGATGTTCTTAAGCCCTTCTGTGAAGATAGCCTGTGTTAACACAGTGCCTGTCGTGGTGCCGTCGCCGGCGTTATCTGACGTTTTGCTTGCAACTTCTTTAATAAGCTGAGCGCCCATATTTTCAAAAGGGTCTTCCAGGTCAACTTCTTTTGCTATGGTCACGCCGTCATTTGTAATGGTAGGCGAGCCGTACTTTTTATCAAGAACCACATTGCGTCCCCTTGGCCCAAGCGTCACTTTTACAGCGTTGGCCACTTTGTCAATACCGGCCTTTATGGACCTTCTTGCGTCTTCTCCGAACTTCATCTGTTTTGCCATCTTTCTGTTTCCTCCTGTATTAAATGTTTTATTTTTTAATTTGTTATCGTTAATTACTCTATTACAGCCAGCACGTCTTCGTCTGTCATTACAAGATATTCCTTGTCATCCATTTTTATTTCTGTTCCGCCGTACTTGGAATAAAGGACTTTGTCGCCCTTTTTAAGGTCCATAGGCTTCCTTTTTCCGTCTTCCATAATTGCTCCCGGGCCTGCTTCAACAACTTCGCCCTTTGAAGGTTTCTCTTTTGCTGTGTCCGGAATGATAATTCCGCCTTTCTTTGTTTCTTCTTCTTCAAGCGGTTTTACAATGATGTGATTCCCAAGCGGCCTTAATTTCATAATTCTGTTTCCTCCTTTAAATTTTTATTAAAATCTATTTTTTCTTTTTGTCTTCATCCACAACTTCATATTCCGCGTCAACAACACCGTCTTTGTCTTTCTTTTCGCCTGTGCCTTCTGCTCCTGCAGCTCCGGTTTCAGCTCCTGGTGCTCCGGCTGCTCCGGGCTGTGCGCCCGCGTACATCTTCTGCGCCACAGTATGGAACTTATTGGTAAGTTCTTCCATTGATTTTTTCAGGTCTTCCGAAGAAGCTTCGTTTTTAACTTTTTCTTTAAGCGATGCCACCGCGGCCTCTATGTCTTTCTTTTCCTGTTCTGTCACTTTATCGCCGGCTTCTTTAAGAGATTTTTCCACGTTATACGCAAGCGATTCAGCCTGATTTTTTGTGTCAATAGCCTCTTTCTTTTTCTGGTCTTCAGACCTGTGCGCTTCCGCGTCTTTTACAATGTTTTCAATTTCATCCTTGTTAAGCCCGGAAGACGCCGTAATGGTTATCTTCTGCTGCTTATTGGTCGCCATGTCCTTTGCGGAAACATTGATTATGCCGTTGGCGTCAATGTCAAACGCAACTTCAATCTGCGGAATTCCGCGCGGCGCCGGCGGGATGCCGTCAAGATGAAAACGGCCTATTGTCTTGTTTCCGGACGCCATGTCGCGCTCGCCCTGAAGCACGTGTATTTCCACGCTGGTCTGGTTATCAGCAGCGGTGGAAAACACTTCCGATTTTTTTGTGGGAATCGTGGTATTCCTGTCAATAAGCCTGGTGAAAACACCGCCAAGCGTTTCAATGCCAAGCGAAAGAGGGGTAACATCAAGCAGAAGCACGTCTTTAACCTCTCCCTGAAGCACGCCCGCCTGAATGGCAGCGCCTATCGCCACGACTTCATCCGGGTTTACGCCTTTATGCGGGTCTTTACCGAAAAGTTTCTTTACTATTTCCTGTACCGCGGGCATCCTTGTCATTCCGCCCACAAGCACCACTTCATCTATGTCTTTGGCTTCCATTCCGGCATCGCGAAGCGCGTCTTTAACCGGCTGAACAGTCCTTTCAACCAAATTACCCACAAGCTGTTCCAGCTTTGACCTTGTCATTGTCATAACAAGGTGCTTTGGCCCGCTTGCGTCAGCTGTTATAAAAGGAAGGTTAATTTCTGTCTGCATGGTGGATGAAAGCTCTATCTTGGCGCGTTCCGCGGCTTCTTTTAATCTCTGCAGGGACATCCTGTCTGTCCTTAAATCTATTCCGTTTTCTTTTTTAAATTCTTCGGCAATCCAGTTCATTATCGCCTGGTCAAAGTCATCGCCGCCAAGATGCGTGTCGCCGTTTGTGGACTTAACTTCAAATACACCGTCGCCTATTTCAAGAATTGAAATATCAAAAGTTCCGCCGCCAAGGTCATATACGGCTATCTTTTCATTTTTTGCCTTATCAAGCCCGTAAGCAAGAGAAGCCGCGGTGGGTTCGTTAATTATCCTTAATACTTCCAGGCCCGCAATTTTACCCGCGTCCTTTGTAGCCTGACGCTGCGAATCGTTGAAATACGCCGGCACCGTAATAACCGCCTGCGTTACAGTTTCGCCAAGATAACTTTCAGCGTCGGCTTTAAGCTTTGCAAGCACCATTGCGGAAATTTCCGGCGGGCTGTAACGTTTGCCCATTACTTCAGCATGCGCGTCGCCGTTGTTTGCCGCGACTATGTGGAAAGGAACTTCTTTGGTTTCCGTTCCAACTTCAGAATGCTTTCTTCCCATAAAACGCTTGATGGAAAAAATTGTATTTTCCGGATTGGCAACCGCCTGCCTTTTTGCCGGCAGCCCTACCACCCTTCCCCCGTCTTTTGAAAAACCCACAACCGACGGCGTAGTTCTGTTGCCTTCCGCATTTACAATTACTTTTGGTTCTTTTCCTTCCATTACCGCAACGCAAGAATTAGTGGTACCAAGGTCAATTCCGATAACTTTTCCCATCTTATCCATCTCCTTTTCCAGAGTTCAAAATCAAATATTGTAATCCTTCCATTTATTATATATAGCAATTGCTATGCCGGAATTTTTTGCCTTATTTTATAAAGGTTTTATTTCTGATAAGAAGAAATAGCGTTTCATTTTGAAACATGCTATTTTTTTGTTTGTTTTATTATGAAACGTTCTATAGGCAGGCCATATTAACTCTATCTAATAAATTGAAGCCTATTTAAAAATTAGCAACGCCTTTCAAAACCATTATCAGCAACGCCTGAAGCGAAAAAATGAAGAATAATATAGCACCAATACGCTGCGAATAACCTGATTTCAGTTTTATATAATGGAAAAGTACAAAATAAAAAACCGCTGATATTACAACAGTTAAAACTGCCTCCCCTGCCGCGGGTATTGAAACAGAAAACACAGGCCACAGATACATCAATATTTTAGTTATTTCACTGTTTAAATTCTTATCCGCGTTTTGTGCCAGCAAAGCAAAACAGACAGTGGATATTATACCGGCAGGCAGAATTATAAACGCTGCCATAACCCCCGCGCCTCCATAATATGCCGCACCGGCCTGAGCGCTTACCGCCAATAAAGCGATAAAAACATTTGATTCATTTTCACCATTTTTACCGGCAATAAATATAACGCCCGCGCAGAAAATGAAAGAATATACAGCAGCCGCATAAGCGCTTTGCCCGGTAAAATATAGCGCAAAAATTCCGGCGGTAATTACCGTCAGCACATAATCATTTATTAAAAAACGCTTCTTAAACCCCGTCCCAAGCTGCCTTATGCAAAACAGAATTATCAACAGTATAAATACCGAAAAGAAATATAACAAGTTCATTTGTCATCACCTTCAAAAAACACAAATACCAGCCCGCATATAACAGCGGCTGACGCGGCAAAAAACACCGCAGGCACGGCGCCCGCCGCGCCCGCTATTGCAAAAACCGCGCCCGCAGAGGCGAATATCAGCATTCCCGACATGTTCACAACACCCCTCCGCGGTATAAAATAAAGATAAACGAAACAGAAACAAACAAAAATTTAAAGGTATCCGCCGAAATAAAAATATTTTTTATAAAACCGGGGTTAAGTTTAGAAATTACCCCAAGTATTATTATAAGATTATTTACAGCGCTCACCAAAAATAAAGCCGCTCCAACATACCCCGCCATCTGAAGAAACTGATTCCGCGGAGGAAATAAAAAAATCACGCTTAAGGCAAAAATTTCCGCTGCCAGGGTTAAAAAAGAAATAATTACAGGAAGCGCCGGTTTAACAATTTCATCCGGCCTGAATTTCAGCTGTGTTACATTGCCCGAAGCATCTTTATGCCTGCTTAAAAGCGCAAAAGCGGCAAATATCAGAACATAATATACGCCGGCGCCTTTTAACATTAAACCCGCGCCTTTGGTAAAAAGTATTCCAAACATGAATAAAAACAGGATTGACACTGACCCCGCAAAGAAGAATTCACCGCGGTTTTCCTGCGTGATTGTATTGTAAACAGATACCGCCATAAAAAATATAAGCGCGCCGGCTATCGCATAAGGGTTAAGCAGGCCCGCCAGCGCGGTTAAGGTTATCAGTTCAAAATAAATACCCATTAACATTTCGGGCTTTGCCCCTTTTTCCGTTAAACCGTTTTTATTGCTTAAAAGCGCGCTATTGGAAGAAGCAAGCGCGAAAAAGAAACCCATACTTTGAAAAAATACGGTATTACCCGCGCTTAAAAACAGCACGCAAGCGGCAGAATAAAAAGCTTTCTGCGCTGAAAGTTCCCTGTTAATTCCTGACGCGTATAAAAGCGCAAAACCCGCTCCGGCAAAAGCCGCAGCTTTTAAAGCAGGTGTCTGCGTATTTAACGATACCATAACGCAAAACATAAATAGAAACATGGCTTTTATATCTTTACTTCCCGACAGAACCGCCATTATTAAAAGCACACACGCGGCAGACGCGGACATGGACGAAAGTGAAAAACGCGCGAAAACAGCGTCCGCACCCGCGGTATACAGCACCGCATAAGCGGCAATTATTCCCGCGGCCGCAAAAAAAGCGCTTTGCGCTTTTTGCATGATTTTAGCGTTCATTACGCTTATTAAAAAACCGGAAAACATAATAATAAGCGGCAGAAAAATAAGATACCGTTCTATAAACGTCATATCAGCCCGTTGACCTGTATTATCACAATTTTATTATCT
Organism: Candidatus Goldiibacteriota bacterium; assembly: GCA_016937715.1. Classification (NCBI taxonomy): domain Bacteria; phylum Candidatus Goldiibacteriota; species Candidatus Goldiibacteriota bacterium. Next base: position 32,770 of record JAFGWA010000014.1, on the reverse strand, counting down.
TTTCTTGACGCCACAAAAAGTTTTCTTCCGTCTTTTGAAAATGCCATATTGCCGGGAAGGGTTCCTGCGTCAAATTTCATTGTATGCTCTGCCTGTCCCGTTTTAACATTCACCGATACCACTTCATCTTTTAAAGGTACACTTAAAAAGATGTGCCTTCTGCTTCTGGAAACCGCCCCTGCCGAAGGGCCGCCCGGAACAATAATGCTTTCCGTAATCCTGTATCGCGCCATATCAAATACAGTAACGCTGCCTTTTCCGTTATATGAATATTCCCATTCATTTACAACAGCAAGCTCTTTTTTATTCAGCTGCAGCAGCGCCACAGGCGACGTACCCGTCTGCGCCCTTGTAAAAACAATCTGCCTTTTCTCCGTTTCCGCCACTTCTATTGTATTTGTGTATTTGCAGGTAATGTACAGATACTTACCGTCAGGCGATAAAAACAGAGCCGAAGGCCATCTGCCCGATTCTATTTTGCCCGTCACTTTTTTCTGCGCGATATCTATCACGGATATCCTGGAAGAACCCATGTTGGCGGCATAAATAAGCCCTTTTTTAGCGTCATATACAACCGCGGCAGGAAACTGCCCTTCGGTGGATATACTGTATGTTTCTTTTGTTACGGTATCATAAACCGTTACCGTTCCGGACAGCCTGTCAGCGGATATTATTTTTTTATCCTGTTTTATTATATCGCAGGGATACCCTCCCGCCTGAAACTTATATTTTTCCTTCAAATCTCCGCCAAAAACCTTAACAGTATTTCCGGTCAGGCTGCCCACAATAAGTTCATCATCCTGCGACACGTAAACTTCACCCGGGGTAAATTCAAGTTTAATTTCACCCGTGACCGCCGGCATTTCCGGCTTGCCCGCGCATCCGTTAAAAAAAATAAGCGACACAAGCAGGACGCCCGCAGCCAGATAATACTCTTTTTTTATTTTCACAACGCCGCCCGCTGATGCCATAAAATAAAAACAGAATAAAACCCCCGCCAGAAATACTGTATACTGCACAGCCATACCGCCGCCCAGTATAAGATAAATAATCCCCGCTTTAAGCATAAGCGCGGACATAATAAGAAAACCTTTTTTATCGCCTTTATAAAAAAGAAAATATACGCTTATCACGGCTGCAGCCGTCAAAATAACAATAAAAACAGCCATTATTCTTTACTCCTTAAAGTATTAATCAGCATTCCGGCTGAATACAGGCATAAAAACACCAGCGATGATGAAAGAATATTACCGCTTAATGTGACATAACCGGCAAAAAAACCGGCAGCACCCCTGTAAATCGCAAATACAATGACAGCGGCTGACAGCAGAAACGGCAGAATATCCCGGAAACTCCAGGGTGATTTTTCGTCGCACCGAAAAATTAAAAGATCAGCGGCAAAAGAAAAGAAAGCAAATATCATGGAAGCCCCCGCGTCAATTCCCATTGACCGCATGCACGCGAAAATTCCGGCGCTGCATGCCGCCAGAAAAAGAAAAGCAGCGCGGCTGTTATTTATAAAATAAACAGCCGGCTGCATTATAAGCAAAATAGCTATAATAAATATCTGCACGGTCAAAGCCCTTTAAGCGGCAAAGCAAGCCGCTTTTATTTTACCGTCCTGTGTTTTTTCTCAAACATTTCCCAGTCATATACCATGGGGCTTGCCACAAATACCGAAGAATAAACACCAAGCACTATTCCGATTACAAACGAAAAAGAAAAGTTAAAGAGCACGCTGCCGCCATAAAATAAAAGCGCTGCCGCCACAAACATGGTTGTTAAAGCGGTTATTACGCTTCTGCTTAGAACCTGGTTTATGCTGGAATTCATTATTTCATTTAAAGGCTGTTTAAGGATGTTTTTCATGTTTTCCCTTATTCTGTCAAATACAACAACCGTATCTGTCAGCGAATAACCCGCAAGGGTTAAAAGCGCTGTTACAACCAGAAGGTCAATTTCTTTATTAAACAGGACAAGTATACCTATAACAACAATAACATCATGGAAAGTTGCAAGTGTGGCCGCTACCGCGAATTTAAACTTGAACCTTATCCATATATATATAAGTATACCCACAAGCGCCCAGAATACAGCAAGAAAAGCTTTCTCTTTAAGCTGTGAAGATACTACAGGCCCCACTTCACTTGTACCGGATACGGTAATTGCCTTGTCGCCTGTCCCTGCGGCAAGCGCGGACACAATTTTCTGTTCCGCCTGTCCTGCTTCCGCGTCTTTTACCCCTATCCTTATCATAAACTCATTACTGTCAGCGCCGCCCACCTGCTGAATAACCGCTTTACTGAAATCATTTTTAGTCATTACATCCCTTATCGTGCCCACCGTCATCGGCGCGCTGAACTTAACCTGCACAGTGGAACCGCCGGTAAAATCAAGCCCCATATTCGCGGTACCGGTAATAACCTTAAAAATACCAAACAGGCCGTTAAGCAGAAGTATCGCGGAGATTACATACGCGATCTTTCTTTTTCCGATAAAATCAAACTTTGTGTTTTTTATCAATTCAATCATTTTTCATACTCCTTTATATACTTAAGGTTTTATAATTTTTTCTTAAATCAAAAACAGACTTTGTAACAAAGAATGCCGTGAAGAGGCTTATGGTAATACCCCAGAACATGGTAACCGCAAATCCCCTGATAGGGCCGGTGCCAAACTGGAACAATATCGCCGCAGTGATAAGCGAAGTCACGTGAGAGTCAATGATAGTCCAAAGCGCCCTATTGTAACCCGCGTCAATGGCCGCCCTGATTGTCTTTCCTGTTCTTAGTTCTTCCCTGATTCTTTCAAGTATTAAAATATTAGAGTCAACCGCCATACCCAAAGTAAGCGTAATACCCGCGATACCCGGAAGCGTAAGCGTGGCGTCAAGCGCGGCAAGCACGCCAAAAATGAAAATAACATTAAGGGCAAGCGCGAAATCAGCTATGATACCCGACATTCCATAATAAATTGCCATGAAAACTAAAACCAATATCGCGCCGATAAACATGGACATCATACCTTTTTTAACAGCGTCGGCTCCCATTGAAGGCCCTATTATCTGCTTGTTGACAATCTTGACAGGGGCAGGCAGGGCGCCGGCCCTTAATATAAGCGCAAGGTCCCTTGAAGTATCAATTGTAAAGTTGCCTTCTATAACGCCTTCGCCGCCGCTTATCCTGCTTTTGATAACAGGCGCGGAATATACTTTATCATCCAGTACAATTGCCAGGTTTCGGTTTACATTGTCGCCCGTGATTTCGGCAAACTTTCTGCCGCCCGCGGGTGATAATTTAAATCCTACAACAGGCTCTCCGTACTGTCCCATCTGCACTTTCGCGTCAACAAGGTCAGCACCGGTAATTAAATCTTTTTTTTCTATAACATAGCGTTCGCCTTCCTTGCCTTCCAGCACCATTACTTCTGCCGGTACTTTTGCAGGGTCAATATTTCCGTCAACATCCGTCATTTCCGTTACTTTATACCTTTCACTTACAAGCTTGAATTCAAGAAGCGCGGTCTTGCCTATGATATCAAGCGCGCGGTTTGTATCTTTAATACCCGGAAGCTGGATAACAATATACTTATCGCCTTCCCTTTGAATTAAAGGTTCTGCCACTCCAAGCGCGTCAATCCTGTTCCTTAAAATTTCAAGGGCACGCGACACGGCTTCTTCAAGTTTTATGTTTTCCGGCAGCTTGGTTTCATCCACGGCAAGCTTTAAAAGCATGCCGCCCTGAAGGTCAAGCCCAAGTTTTATACTTCCTTTTTTAGTGACATTTCCTTCCGCGTCCTTTACGTCCAGCGGCGGCCATATCTGCCATACCGCAAGGATTAATAACGCGAATGTTAAAGCAGCAACAAACTGAATCTTTCTCATCAAATTTCCTCCTTATATAATTATTTCTATTTTATCTGTTAAGCAGTTTTTTTGCTTCTGCAGCTATATTATTGCCTGATAAACCGTATTTATTAAATAATGCTTCCGGTTCGCCGGATTCCGCGAACATGTCCATCATACCTATTCTTTTTACCCTTACAGGCAGATTTTCCGAAAGCACTTCACACACGGCGGAACCAAGCCCGCCTATTATGCTGTGTTCTTCTATTGTTATCACATTGCGCGTCTTTCCCGCGGACTGAATAATCATCTTCGCGTCTATGGGTTTAATTGACGGCATGTGTATTATCTCCGCGGATATACCTTCTGACGCAAGCAGCTTATTCGCTTCAAGCGCTTTGAACAACATAACACCGGTGCTGATAACGGTTATATCTTTGCCTTCTTCCGCGATTATTCCTTTTCCAAATTCAAACTTATAATTTGAATCAAATACCACCGGCGTGTTCATCCTTGCCAGCCTTAAATACACCGGCGAATCGTAATAATCCGCAAGGTATTCAACTATTTTTTCCGCTTCAACAGAGTCGGCCGGCGCAATTACTTTCATATTAGGTATTGCCCTCATTATGGCAATGTCCTCGCACGCCTGGTGCGTGGGGCCGTCTTCGCCCACGGATATTCCCGCGTGCGTCACAGCTATTTTTACAGGTAAGTTCGGATAGCAGATGGAATTTCTTATCTGTTCCCATGGCCTTCCGGAACCGAACATGGCAAAGGTGGAAGCAAAAACGGACATTCCGGATGCCGCAAGGCCCGCGGCTGTTCCCATTAAATCCTGTTCCGCGATTCCCATATCAAAAAATCTTTCAGGATAAACTTTTCCAAAACGCGCGGTCTGCGTGGACTTTGCAAGGTCCGCGTCCAATACAACCAGATTCTTATGCGTCGCGCCAAGCTTTGCCAGCGTGTCGCCGTATGTATTTCTCATTGATGTGGGTTTTGCGCTCATTTGCATTTGCACCCTCCAAGTTCATTAAGGGCTTTTTCTGTCTCTGCCTCGTTGGGCGCGGCTCCGTGATATTCAACTTTTCTTTCCATAAACGACACGCCTTTGCCTTTAATTGTCCTTGCTATTATTATGGTCGGGATTCCCTTGACCTTTTTTGCCTCTTCAAAAGCTTCCATTATTGCTTCAATGTTATGACCGTCAATTTCTATTACGTTCCAGTTAAACGCCTTCCATTTTTCCACCACAGGTTCAAGCCCGCATTTTACCTGTCCTATGCTGCCGTCTATCTGAAGCCCGTTGTAATCAAGAATCGCGCATACATTGTCAAGCCTTCGGGTATACGCGGACATGGCCGCTTCCCATATCTGGCCTTCCTGTATTTCGCCGTCGCCAAGCATTACATATACCCTGCTGTCTTTTTTCTGCAGTTTAGCGGCAAGCGCCATTCCGTTTGCTATTGATAATCCCTGTCCAAGCGAACCGGTTGTCATGTCAACGCCCGGAGTTTTTTTCATGTCAGGATGTCCGGACAGGTCCCCGTCAATTTTCCTTAACTGCCATAGTTCTTCTTCTTTTATAAATCCCGCTTCGGCAAGCGCCGTATAAAGCGCGGGAGCAGCATGGCCTTTTGAAAGGACAAAACGGTCGCGTTCTTCCCATTTTGGATTTTTGGGGTCAATCTTCATAACGTGTTTATAAAGCACGGCAATAATATCAGCCGCGGACAGCGACCCTCCCGGATGGCCCGAACACGCGTATCCAAGCATTTTGATTATATTGACTCTCATTTTCAGCGCTGTCTGTTCCAGCATTTTTATGGTGTCTGTGTATTTCTTATAGCTTCCGCCCGCCTTGTGATGTTCCGCCAGAAATGAATCCAGCTGCGCTTTGTCCGGAAGCCCTTCCTGCGCGCCTATTGTCTGCGTCACTATAGCGCCTGCCGCGTTGCCGCAGTCAATGGCGTCAATTACAAATTTACCGTCAGCAATGGCGCACGCAACCGCCCCAACAAAAGCATCCCCGCCGCCCACGGTGTCTTTTACATCCATACCATAACCGTGAAATACGGTGGAGCCGTGTTCATTTACAAGAAGCGTGCCTTCTTTTCCCATTGTTATAATTACGTGATTAACGCCAAGCTTGCGCAGTTCATTGCCCGCAAGCGAGCCGGTTTCCATGTGTGATATAAGCCTGTTTGTAAGGTAGCCGCCCTCGCGTTCGTTCATTATTACTATATCAAGGCCGCGCAGGACTTCTTTTATTTCATCGCGTTGTTTGGTGCCGGCGTTGCCTACGTTCATCACTGTCTTGACTTTATACTTCTGCGCCAGTTCCAGCGCGCGTTTGATTGCGGGTATCGGTATTTCCGTGCAGACCACCACCACTTTGCTGCGCTTAATTGCCTCTTCGGCTTTATCAATGTCAGACGGCATAAGCGTATCGTTAGACCCGGTGAACCAGGTGACCTTATTACCTTTCTGCCCTGTGGTGTTTACAAGCGCTACGCCTGTTGAAACAGATTCATCTGTTATAAAATATTCAAGATTTATATTGGGGTGTTTTAAATTTTTCATGGCAATGTCAGGAACCTGATCGTTGCCTTTTTTTGCTATAAAATTAACTTTTTTTCCAAGCCTGGCAATTGCCACCGCCTGATTAGCACCTTTTCCGCCCGGTAACACATAAAAATTATCCCCGGCAACCGTCTCGCCGCGTTCAGGCATGCGTTCTGTTTTTACCATAAAATCTATGTTAATGCTGCCTATAACCGTAATTTCATCCACTAAAAAAGTCCTCCGCTATTCTTATTATATAATGCAGTAATACGCACAAAACACAATAAAGGCAATTTTAGCCCTATATCCTGATTTTTTACCCGAAAATGTATTAAACTTACAGGTTAAAAAATGGTTTTTATATTATACACATTTTTTGGCTATTTTCTATACTTTTTTGTATAACGGCAGTTTCTTACTTTTTTATAATCTTTACCAGCATATCTTTCTGTTTCTGCATATATTTTGCCGCAGCCGCCTTTGTGGCGCCTTCCACGTAAATATGAAAATACGGCCTGTCATTATCCGGAATTATAAGCGCGTTGGACGTGGTTTCAGTGAACCTTATGCCTTCAACTTCATTAACGTCGTTCTTTTTCTTCATCTCGCCAAGCGCCATCATAACCGCGCCCCTTTTATCCCAGGGTACAGGCACTGTATCCGTAAGTTTTATGTACTTTGGAAGCGACGCCACCAGAGTGGAAAGCGGTTTGCCGTATTTTGCAAGGTATTCAAGAAATTTTACCGTGGATATCATGGCGTCAAAAGCAGGCTGAAATTCCGAAAAAATATACCCGCCTTTTTCTTCCGCCACAAACTTTGCCTTGCCTGTATTTGCGGCTGTCATCATGGCGCGGTAGCTGGTCCCCACGCGCAATGCTTTGCCGCCGTCTGCCTGCACCATTTTTTCAAAAACACCCGGCACATTTACCGGCACCGCCACAGTGGCGCCTTTATTTGAACCAAGGAAAAGTTTTACCATTATCATAAGGCCGTCATCTTCAATAAGCAGCTGGCCTTTATCATCCACAATAAATATTTTCTGCGCGCCCGCGTCTATCATTATGCCGGCGTCCGCTTTTAAGGTCTTTACCATTCCTGCAAGGCTGTCTAAGTCTGTCTGAAATTTTTCCGCGGAACGGGTCAGCTTTTTCTCGTTATTATGGGCGTTTAACGCTATTACTTCGCAGTTAAGCCCTCCCAAAATAGACGGGAAAATATTTAAAGCATTACTGTATGAATAATCTATGATTATTTTAAACCTTCTGGCTTTTATCTTTTCCACGTCCACAAATTTTATGAAACCTTCCTGATAATATTCCAGCGCCCTTGGCGGGTATGAAATTATCCCCACATCATCGCTTTCTGCCCTTCTGTATTCTTCGCGGAAGAAGGAATTTTCTATTGATTTTTCCTGCGCCAGCGATATGTCCATGCCGTCACTGTCAAAGAATTTAATATCAAGCATTTTTGAATCATACGGCGACTTTCTTATATGAAGCCCTCCCGCCACTTTTAATGACTTGGCGACGTATTTTGTGACAGGAAGCGGCATTATGCGAAAGTCGAAAATGTTGACTCCCGTTGACAGTATGCCTGCCATTATGCTGCGCTCTATCATAAATGAAGCCCTGTGATAATCGCGCGATACCAGCACATGCCCGCCCTTTTTAAGAGTGGAACCAAATGCGCCGCCTATCCTTGCGCCTATTTCCGGGGTAATTTCGGTGTTTGCCATGGCGGTTATGCCGTAAATATCAAACAGCCTGTTGCTCCACCGTTCGCCGTAAATAAGCGACCCGGAGATGACCGAAAAATCATCTACTGTCTTTTTTGGCCACAGTTTAACTTCCGGCTTAATTATAGTCTCTTTTCCTATATAACAGTCGTCAGAAATAACCGCGCCCACTCCCACATACGCTTTATAGCGTATCATGTTGTTGCGCCCAATTACGGCTTCTTTAATGTCAGCTTCTTTTTCTATTTTGTTGTTGTCCCAGATAATAGAACGCACAATTTTTGCGCCGCTGTCAATGTAACAGTTATCGCCGATTACAGAACTTGCTATTTCCGCGCCCTCTTCAATAGTGACATTATTTCCAATAACCACGGCATCCCTGAATTTTACGCCGGCTGCTATCTTTACGTCTTTTCCTACCCATACGTCGCGTCCTATCTTGCCTTTTCTTTCCCCTTTAATGTCGCATTCTATTTCGCCTTTTAATATATCCTCATGCACCTGCCTGTATTCCGCAAGCGTACCGATGTCTTTCCAGTAACCGTCCCCGGTAAAACCATACAGGGCTTTTTTCTTTGCAAGCAAATCCGGAAAAAGCTGTTTGGCAAAATCATAGTCCACATTCTCGGGAATATGTTTAAAAATTTCCGGTTCAAATATGTAGATGCCGGTATTAATAGTGTCAGAGAACACTTCACCCCAGGATGGTTTTTCAAGAAGTTTTGATACCTTCCCATCCTTTTCTGTAACCACAATGCCGTATCTTAAAGGGTCTGTGGACTTTGTAAGCACTATGGTGGCAAGCGCTTTATTTTTTTTGTGGCTTGCAATGGCATCGCCAAGATTAAAGCCGGTAAAAACATCGCCGCTTATTATCAGAAAACTGTCATCTTTCAGTTTTTCTTTTGCAAGCGTTATGCAGCCTGCGGTACCAAGGTCCTGTTCGGACGTGACGTAATTAATTTTAACGCCAAAATCCGCGCCGTCCCTGAAATAACTTGTTATCACTTCCGGCTGAAAATACAGCATCATTGTGATGTCCGTCATGCCGTATTTTTTTAAGAGGTTTATTATGTGCTCCAGCATCGGCGTGTTCATTACCGGCGCCATGGGTTTGGGAATGTTTGTGGTAAGCGGCCTTAACCTTGTTCCAAATCCGCCTGCAAGAATAACTGCTTTCATTGAATACCTCCGGTAGAGTGGTATGAATTCATATTAATTATTATATTATACAATTAATGCGGATTCAATAGTGGTTTATTTAAAGACAGAGGGTTAGAGGCTTGGATGATTGGATGCTTGGAAACCTACGAACCGCCACCTATGCTTCCGCTTATAGATTCGTGCCGGATTGGATACTAACGCTCGCATATCCGCTTTTGCTAAGCATCCAAGCCTCTAAGCATCCACGCGTCTATCAATCCAGCTTTATCTCCGCCCCTTTTATGGCAAGGATTTCTGTAAGGGTAAGGTATTTATATTTTGTCGTGTCATGGTGGATTATTTTCAAAAACTTCAGCGCTACAAGGTACCTGCCGCTTACTGTCTTTATACACCTTATGGTTTCCGCAAGCGCCGCGCATGTGCACGACAGCCCGGGCAGCGGCATATAAAAATTTACAGCCGCTATGGCTTTTTCGGGGATACTTTCGTCTGAATACATCAGAAGGCCTGATGTGGAAATATTTACCGTTTCATTTTCTTTAAAAACCCTGAAAATCTCTTCAGGGTCAAACTTTTTAACAAGTTCAGTATCTTCCTTGCTGTCGCCCAGCACCCTGTAACGCACCTTTACATTCAGCGCCACCCTGGGGTATTCGCGCCTTTCCTGCGGGAAAAGCAGGTCGCCTTCTTTCTCTTGCTTTTCGGTCATCTGCCTGCCTGCCCCTCGAAGCCCTGCTCTTTAATATTTAAAAGGTCATTTAAATTCAGATATGTATAATTTTTAAGGTTGTGGTGAATTATTTTTACAAACCGCAGCCCCACTTTATAAGCGTAAAAACCGCCTTCGGTATTGGATTCCCTTCTTACCACTTCTGCCAGCGCCTTACAGTTGCACGATATTCCCGGCACAGACAGATACATGGTAACCGCCATCAGGCTCTTTAACCGTATTTCTTCATTCACATACATGGAAAGGCCGTTCTTGGAAACATCGGATGATTCACCCTGGCTGTAATCCTGCATCATTTTATCAGGGTCAAAATGGCGTGCCATTGCTTTTTCCGCCTCTTCAGGCGTTAAAAGTTTATATCTTACGGATACTGCCATAGACTGCCTTGGATATTCCCTTTTTTCATTTGCTTTCAAGTGAAGCTCCCCGTTTTTTGTATTTTCCACAACCCACCTCCCTGTATTTATCAACGATTATATCATAAAACATTCCCGGCTAAAATCATTCTTTTTGGAATTGTCATTTTTTTTGATACTCAAGAAAACTAAGCAATAAATCAGAATTATTAATTAAATCAAATATATCCGTGGTTTGGGTATGTTTTTTCAGAAGCGCCGCGCAAACCGGCTGCGTGTCCGGCAATCCGAATGTAATGCCGCGCCGGCAAACAAGTATATACCGCAGGCTCCCGGCTGCCAATGAATTAACATACCTGTTGATTTCAAGTTTGTTTGGATACAAGAATACCAATTTGCGGCGCGCACTGAAAAAATATGCCCAAACCCCGGAAAATTACAATTATCATATATAAATACATTACGCGTACAGATAAGATTTTACATCAAAATATTTATTCAGAACAAGTCTGTAATTATTTATAATAACAGATATACGCCGCGGGCTCTTCACATTTGCAGTCAAAAGACACTTTTGGCTCCACAATAAAACTTTCGCCTTTTTTATACACTTGCCATTCCTGCCCGGGAAGCCTGGCTGACAGCTGCCCTTCCACCACTGTCATTGTTTCCTGTGTGGCAGTTCCAAAAGTATACTGACCCGGCTCTATCACGCCGACTGTGGCATTGCCAAATTTTCCGTTTAAGCTTAAACTCTGAACTTTTCCTTCAAAATACTCTGAATGTTTCATAATCGCCTCCGTTTCTTATTAAAGGCACTTGGAATAGCCGCACACCCTGCACACGTTACAGCCGCCTTCATGTTCCATTGTAGTGCCGCATTCCGGGCAGGTCTCGCCCATTGTCTTTTCCATTGTATTTTTAAAAATAAATTTTTCTGTATTCTCGCTCTTTTCATGTATGTATTTTTCCATTGCTATTCCTATCGCGTCCGGACAGCTTAATACTATTCCGCCGTCCTGCCACGCGGGCGCCGGGCAGCGGGTGCCCCTTAAATGCTTGACTATTACATCCGGTTTTACGTGCGCCCTTAATGCCACTGACACAAGGCGTGATATTGCCTCTGCCTGCGCGCTGGCGCATCCGCCGGATTTTCCCATTGTGGTAAACAATTCGCAGATACCCTCTTCGTCCTCGTTAACAGTCACATAAAGGTTGCCGCACCCTGTCTTCATCTTGATAGTACGGCCAAAAGTAATATCCGGCCTTTTTCTTGGTTCTATATCCGCATGCTTTAAAATACTGTCCGGATCAACAGCTTTTATCTTCGACTTGGAAGAATCTTTTGTTGACACCGTTAATACCTGGACATCGCGTGAGCCGTCGCGGTAAATTGTAACGCCCTTGCAGTCCATTTCATATGCCAGCATATACACTTCACGCACATCTTCTTTTGTGGCGCTGTTTTTAAAATTAACCGTTTTTGACACCGCGTTATCTGTATATTTCTGAAATGCAGCCTGCATCTTTATATGCCATTCAGGGTCAATATCGTGCGCCGTTACAAAAGTTTTCTTAATATCTTCCGGTACTTCTTTCATGTCATCTGTAATGTGCCCGTGTTCACCTATCTTCATCATCAGATTATCACTGTAAAAACCGCGCTCGCGGGCGGCTTTTAAAAAACTTTCATTTATTTCCGGAAGCCTGTCGTTATCCATAACAGTTTTAATGTACGCCACCGCAAATAACGGTTCAACACCGGAACTGCAGGCGGCTATCATGCTTAAAGTACCCGTAGGCGCTATCGTTGTTAATGTGGCGTTTCTTAATTTTCTTCCTTTCGCTTCGATCGCAGAGCCTTTATAGTTCGGAAACAATCCGCGCTTTTTTCCAAGTTCCACGGATTCTTTTTCCGCCTCTTCATGTATGAACTTCATTACTTTTTCCGCAAGTTTTACCGCCGCTTCTGATTTATATGATATTCCCATTTCCAAAAGCATATCAGCCCAGCCCATAACCCCCAGCCCAATCTTGCGGTTGCCCCGTACCATCTTTTCAATTTCTTCAAGGGGGTACTTGCTCATGTCTATTACGTTATCAAGAAAGCGCACGGCAAGTTTTACGGTCTTTGCAAGTTTGGTGTAGTTTACTTTTTTATCATCAATCATATTTCCAAGATTGACAGAACCCAGGTTGCACGCTTCAAACGGCAGAAGAGGCTGTTCCCCGCACGGGTTAGTGGATTCCATTTCGCCCACGTTGGGCGTCGGGTTGTCCCTGTTAATCCTGTCAATGAATACAATACCCGGGTCGCCGTTCCTCCACGAATATTCCACTATCATGTCAAATATTTCACGCGCGTCTTCCTGCGCTATCACTTCGCCGTTGCGCGGATTTATCAGGTCATACTTTCTACCGTGTTTTACCGCTTCCATAAACTTTTCGGTGATTGCAACGGAAATATTAAAATTATTTATGTCTTTATCATCCGCTTTGCAGGTGATAAATTCGCGGACATCCGGATGGTCAACGCGCAGAATACCCATATTGGCGCCGCGGCGCGTTCCGCCCTGCTTTACCGCTTCTGTGGCGGCGTTAAACACTTTCATGAATGATACCGGGCCGGATGACACGCCATTGGTGGTTTTAACCTTGTCACGGTTTGGCCTTAAACGCGAAAAAGAAAAACCTGTTCCGCCGCCGCTTTTATGTATTATAGCAGCCGACTTAATCGCGTCAAAAATCCCGTCAATAGAGTCTTTTATGGGAAGTACAAAACACGCCGCAAGCTGCTGAAGGTCGCGCCCGGCGTTCATTAACGTGGGGGAGTTTGGCAAAAAATCAAGCGAGGTCATAAGATTATAAAAATCTTCCGCCATATTATCAACTTCAGCCTGGTTTGCCCCGTAATTTCTTTCTGCCTGGGCAATATTATTCGCCACCCTTGCAAAAAGCTCCTTAGTGCCTTCTATGGGATTACCCTTGTCATCTTTTACAAAGTACCTTTTTCTTAATACCGTAAGCGCGTTATCCGACAGTACCGGTTCGCGCAGTTTGTTTGCGTCCATATTATTCCTCCTGAATATACGTAATAAATGCGTATAAGTTTTTTTATGGGATTTCACCATTTTTATTTAAAACAGGAATGTGATTATACACCCCAACGGTGTGGTGTCAAGCCATTTTTTACCCGTTCATATACAATATGTTGTATTTGAAGAGTGTATACACCACAATCTACAGGTCACAACTGACAGGTTACAAGTTACAGGTTACAAGTTACAGGTAACAGGTTACAGGTCACAACTTACAGGTTACAACTTGTCACTTGTCACTTGTCACTTGTCACTTGTCACCTGTCACTTGCCACTTGCCACTTGTCACTTGTCACTTGTCACTTGTCACCTGTCACTTGCCACTTGTTACTTGAATATCTCCGATGCCATCTGTCCGCCGCGGATTCCCCAGTCTTCTTTTGGCACGTCATAAATTATTATCATAACCGCCTGAGGGTCTATCCCGGCGTCATTTTTCAGATTTTCAACAATCAGCCTGTATAACAGCTTTTTCATCTCCTGTGTCCTGCCTTTAAACGCAGACACTTCTACAAGTGTAAAACTGTCTTTCCCATCCATGTTTTCCGGTTCATACTCATTCATGAAAAGCGTGCGGTCTGTCTGCGGTATTTTAAAAGCGTCCACCAGCGCTTTATGAACCGCACCGAATATTATTTTCTTCTCTGCCGCTGTCTTTCCCTTTTTTAATGATATTGTAACTTTTGGCATATTACCCTCCGTCTTTTTATTTTGAATAAGTTTATCAATAAACACCTTTAAAGTCAAAACCCGCCGTTGAAATACTTATTTACATTTTCACCGCTTTTCATTATTATAAATGCATATAAACTTTAAGGAGAAAAATTTGCCCTCAGTCTCAGTTATAATACCGGCGTTTAACGAGGAAAAACGGCTTCCAAAAACGCTTGAACGCGTAAAAGAGTACATTGCGGAAAGCGGTGCAGATGCCGAAATTATAGTTGTGGATGACGGAAGCACTGATGCCACCGTTTCTGTCGCGGAAAAATACGGTATATCCGTCGTTAAGAACCCCGGCAACCGCGGCAAAGGTTACTCTGTCGCGCACGGTTTTTTAAAAGCATCCGGCGAAATTATATTTTTTTCCGACGCCGACCTTTCCACCCCCATAGAATTCATGGCGCCTTTTCTTAAACTTCATAATGACGGTTTTGATATCGTCGTTGCGTCACGCGCGGTACCGGGCGCCGCAAAAAAAATCAAACAGCCTTTTTACAGGGACTTTATGGGCAGAACCTTTAATTTATTTGTAAAAACAATGACAGGCTTAAAGATAAACGATACCCAGTGCGGCTTTAAAAGTTTCAGGCGCAGCTGTGCCCTTGAAATAGTAAAAAGAAGAACCATAGACGGTTTCGGATTTGACGTGGAATTTTTGTACATTGCAAAACTGCTTAAATATAAAATATGCGAAAGCCCGGTGGAATGGTTTGACGCGCCCGGTACAAAGGTCAGCCCGCTGCGTGATTCAGCGAAGATGTTTTTCAATTTAATAGAGATAGTTTTTAAACGCCTGTCCGGAAGATATAAATAGTGGCTATTACTTTTATCCTCTTTTTCTGCGTCGCCGTAATATTTTCAATGCTTGGCCTTGGCGGCGGGATATTCTATGTGCCGCTTCTTCTTCAAATAGGGCTTACCTTTCACGAAGCCGCCGCGGTCTCTGTCTGTATAATGATAATAATGTCCGTCACCGCCACAGCCGTTTATCATTTAAATAAACTGATTGACTGGAAAATTGTGCTTTTTATGGGGCCCTGCGCGATAATCGGCGCGCTTATAGGAGGGCTGAATTCAGTTGTTTTTTCAGAACAGCTTCTGGAAATTCTTTTTGGAATAATGATGCTTATATCGGCGGTGTTAATGTTTAAAACTCCCGCGGAAATAAACCAGCCAAAACCCAAAAAAATAGGTTTTATAGAGAGCAGAATGCAGGGTATCACTTATTTTATTAACCTGTGGCTTGGAGTTCCTTTATTTTTTCTGGCCGGTTTTATCGCTTCCATACTTGGAATAGGCGGCGGTTTTGCCAAAGTGCCTATTATGACTTTTATTTTTCGGGTGCCTTCAAAAGTGGCTGTTGCCACATCTTCCGCCCTTATTGTCCTTACAGCCTCTGCAGCGGCAGCGGGACATTTTGCAGCCGGCAACCTTGACCTTAAACTGGTTGGAATTCTGGGTGTGGCAGTTTTTGCCGGCGGGTATTTAGGTTCGCATATCTCCGCCAAAGCGGATAAACGATTTATAAATATCGCGCTTGCGGTAATTATGCTGGGTGTGTCAATCTGGATGTTTTATAGGGCATATATTTAACCCATAGCCTTTTATCCCATATCCCATAAATAAAACGTTAATACATAACCAAATATCCCATAACCCATAAATAATACTTTTAACCCTATTTTATTACCTATGCCTTATGGAATCTTATATTTGACTTATTCATTATCTTGGCGCCTCTATAGAGTATATAAGTAACAGCTATATATTTTCAATTCTCTCCGCATACCTATAGGTAATGTACTGCCCGCTGGCTGTATCTTTCCAGCCTTGAACTTCCTTGTGTGTTTTCTCGGAAAGTTGTTTGGAACTTAGCGGAGTTAGTTTCACGCAGATTTCATCCACAAGTTTCTTTTCACTTTCAGAAAAAACCGATTCATCGGGTTCAGATAAATTCGTATACTGATGCCCTTCTCCGGTTTCAAAAGGTATAACCTGCATATTAACCATTTTCTTGGCGGCCATATAATCAAATAAGTCATGATACTCATCAACAACCGGCCCATAAGGGCCATGCGCGTAACGCAGGCCGGTCATAGATATTCCGCTGTTTTTAAAATTTAAAAAGTCAGAATAAAACAAACACTTTACCAGCTGAACTTCAAACAGGCTTTTCTTTACCGAACATTTAATAATTTTTAATATAAGGTTTGCCGCCTTTTCAATACTAAAAGGCCTGTTCCCGCTGAATTCATCGGGTTTATACCTGAATTTAAGCTGAATTATTTTTTCATAAGGATTTATCTGCCCAAGAAGCCTATCTAATGTTTTTTCAAATTCACCCCTGTCCGCTTCTGCCAGATTGTCCTTAAGTTTATCATCATATATCATCTTCATGTTTTCCGGATCATTAACAAACTTCAGGACTTCATCATGTGCATCGTCCTGCAAAGCTCCTTTTTCATACTTATAAATTGTAAGTTCCCCCCAGCCAAGAAGCAGGGAAAACGGTTTGGGGCTAAGTTCATACTTTTTCCTTATTGTTATTATCTCCTCCGCAGTTAAAAGGTTGTGTTTTTTTCTATAGATGTCATAGGCAAGCGTATACGAATCCCTGCCTTCACTTTTCATAAGCAATTCACTGCCGCAGCAGGTACATTTTGGCATATCCGATATAACAGTTATTTTCTCTCCCCTTATTATGACTTCACGCTCTGCAGTTATGATTTTCGGTACAGTTAGTTTGCCGCACTCCGGACACAATACTTTTTTCATAGCACCCTCTTATTCTTTATCAATTATGAAATGAAATAACTGTCATATACGTCATCCCGTCATCTTCCAGAAATCTTATTTTTATATAAACATTAATCCCCTGAACTATTTTCCTGAAAGTATAGATTTCCCCTTCATACCCTCCATCATCATTTTCAGGGCCTTTTGAATACTCTTCAACTTTTAAAGCGCTTATGACTTCAGATATGTCATTTATAAACGGCGGAATAAAATTCAAACGGTCAAAAGTCTCTGTATTTTTAAGCCTGTCAGCAATGGTAAAATCCTGCGATTTTGCCAGTTCGCGGATTAATTCCAACGTCCCCTCCGAAATCCCCACCCCTGCACCTCAATTATATAAAACTTTAAGATAACTTGCAACATGTAATATTTATTATCTTATGATAACTGACAATCAGTACGTCTTAGATTATTGTTATTAAAGTCCACGTATGAAAAATTTGATCTATCTGCCTTTCTTATAACTAATAAAAATTTCAACTCAATAATTATTACTTTATTTTTTTGAACTTACTTCTAAAGTCCCATATATATTTGCGCTATAAAATAAAAGGCAAAAACTGCCCATAACAACGCCGGAACCCCAAGCTTTCTTGGATATACATTCATAAGTAAGCGCCGCAAATCCAGCCGTAGAAAGAAATGCAAATATACCCTCTGATATTTTCCCGTGATAAACAAAACCCATCCCCGGTAATAACACAGACATAGCAGTCGGCACAATTGTATTAACAAACTGATCTTTTTGTCCTGCATATTCAAATATTAAATGGTCATCCGGCTTATCTGTATGATCGCTAATATCAGCCCATAAGTTACAACGCTGCAGCCTGTTTACACCCATTAATAAACCCTGAAATCCGTAATTACCAACCGCCTCTTTCATAAAAGACGAACAAGTAGGATGATATATACAGGAAAAAGGCAGCAACGGGCTTAAATAACGCTGATAATAATTCACAGCATCAATCGAGATATCAGCTTTTAACACATTACAAAAAATAAGAATAAATAACAAAACGCAGTATTTCTGTTTTTTCATATGATTACCTTTTTTGCATATTGCTGATAGAGCAATCCATACTTTTCCTTAAGATATTTTTCTTCTTCGCGTATTTTTATTAACAAGAAAATGAAAGCAACAAATAAAATTAGAATCCAGTGACCGGCAAATATTACTGCATTCCCCGCCAATGCAATAATAACGCCAAAATATAATGGATGCCGCAAAAAGGCATAGGGTCCCTTTGTTATTAATTCGTGGTTTCCATTTGGCAATATCGAAGGAGACCAGTTCCCGGCCATATATAATCTTGTGTATATGGCAATAAACAGACCCAAACAAACTAATACTAACCCGGTAAGTTTGAAAATATAACCGTTCAAAGCCGTGCTTTTATATAGAAATTGAAGATTTTGGTTATAAATTATATATATAATAAAAACAGCCACCACGGCAGAATATATCATACTTAAAATGATGAATTTATTATTCATGCGATATCTTGCTTTATTTCTATTTTTAAAAAATAAAATAATTTCTATCACTAAAAAAACGAACCAAAACGTACAAACTGTTACTTTTAACAATCGATATTTACCACCGCTATTTTATATTAAAACCAGAACTCCTATTACAGCTAAAGCTACTAACGCTATCGTTCCACACGTTGCCAAAACAGTGTTGTCTTTTTTTTCTTCTTTCTCAACATAAACAACTTTCGTAGCAGGTTCTGAAGATACAGTTAAACTATTAACCGCCGGTTTAACTTCGTCAACGGAAGTTGATACAATTTTCTTTTCAATTGCCTGAATTAACACTTTAAGATCCTGATTGGGTTTTTCCGCGTATGCTCTTTTATAAAATCCCAGAGCTATTTCATAATCCTTATTCGCGTAAGCCTCATCCCCATTTTTTACATTTACATTGTATTCAGCAAATATAATGCCAACAACAAAAACAACAAATAATAAAGCAAAGATAAATTTTTTCATTGAAACCCTCCAATTTTTTTAATAATATAACTTTTCCCGTGTCGTTTTGTCAAGTTTATTTTAACGGCTATAGCCACAAAATAGAATGACTTCCAAGACACGCACAAATAAATACTCACTTTAATTTGGTTGAAAATTAAGTCAAGAAGTTTAGACTACAACTCAAAAATAACGTTCTATATCCTATTTTATTTTTTATATCTTATTGGTTATTCTCTTTGGGCTCCGCATTATCCTTACCGGCAGGGCGTAATGAAGAATTAACAGAATCAACCCCCACAGGAGAAAAATTGTATAATTCTCTTCATACTTTATCTGTTCTTTTTTACTTTTATTCTTTTCCATTAAATACGTATCATCCTTAATCTTTCTAAACGCGCCGGCGTCCGTTATCCTGTAAAACCTGCCTTCGGTAATTCCCGCTATCTGGCGCAGTTCTTTATCATCAAGCCTGGATATTACTTCCTGCCCTTTGTATATTTTATTATAAACCCTGCCCCACGCGTCGCGCCCTTCCGGGATTTTTCCGCCCTCTTTTGTACCCACGCCCACGGCGTATATCCGTATGCCCTTTTCAGCCGCATACTTTGCCGCCGCTATCGGGTCGCCGCCTTCAGTATTTTCGCCGTCAGTAATAAGAATCAGTATCTTGGACTTTCCTCCCTTTGACTGCAGGCGGTCAACAGAACTGCGGATGGATGTATCCAGTGCGGTGCCGTCTTTTGCCAGCATTCCCGGATAAAGCCCGTCTATAATTAGATTTAGAGTTTCGTAATCCAGCGTCAGCGGGCACTGCATAAAATCCACGCCCGCAAAAGTCATCATTCCCACCCTGTCTCCCGCAAGGCTGTTTATAAAATCACGAAGCCCTTTTTTTACAACTTCCATCCTGTTGGGCTGTATGTCAACCGCGCCCATGCTTGAAGAGACATCCATGGCAATCATTATATCAATACCGGACGTTTCATTAACAAACGGAATGGGTTTTCCCTGCGGACGTGCAAGGGCAATAATTATAAGCGCCAGCGCGGCAAAAAGAAAAACATATTTTGCCGCCGCCAGCCTGTAATCTACCGGCGTCATAATATTAGCCGCCGTATTTTTGTCGGCAAATCCATACATATTACGCAGTATTCTGAATACCCTGTATCCAAGGTAAGCGCACAGCGGCACCACAGCTATTAAAATTAATAATGCCTTCTCATTTCCTAAGTTCAAAATTAACTCCTTAAAAATATTTTTGCGGGTCGCAAGGGAGCACGTCCCCCTGCAAAAACTTTCTAAATCAAATCCTTAATAATTTAACCGCTTCAAGCAGAAGCGCCAGAAGAAGCAAAATAACGCCTGCTATTAAAAACGCGTAAAACTTGTCTTCGTGCTTTTCATAATTTTTTACCTTAATTTCCTGTTTTTCAAGCTGCGCTATAGTGTCATATATTTTCTGCAGGGCATTGTTATCGGTTGCCCTGAAATATCTTCCGCCTGTCACAGCGGCCACGCGTCCCAAAGATTCCTCGTCCGGTTCTTCATACATTACAGGCCTGCCGTAATTGTCAACATAAGGCCTGCGGTTTCCGTAAATATCAAAACCATACGCCTGCGCGCCGCCTTTTTTTCCTATTCCTATCGTATATATTTTTATTCCCTTATATGCGGCAATCTTTGCCGCTTCTTCAGGCATTATTCCCCTGTTGCTTCTTCCGTCCGTTGTCACTATCATTACCTTGGAAGCGCCGGAACTTTCAAGCCTGTTTACGCCGTTTAATATGGCCTCGCCCACCGCTGTGCCGTCTATCTTTACCGTTTCAAAATTTATCTGCTCTATAAAAGTACGGATAATTTCATAATCATTTGTCAGCGGGCATTGGGTGAAACTTTTGCCGGCAAAAACCACCATACCCACCCTGTCATTTTTTAAACCCGACACAAAATCATTTATTACTTTTTTTGCCGCTTCAAGCCTGTTTGGTTTTAAATCATCCGCCTGCATGCTTCCGGAAACGTCCAGCACCGCGATTATATCAATGCCTTTTATTACCTCTTCCGTCTCTTTTTTCACCGACTGCGGCCGCAGCAGCGCTATTATAAGCAGTATTACAGCGGCTAATTTTAAGATATCCGGAAGGTACACAACAAACGGCGCGGTTGTTTTCCCCCTGCTTATCCCTTTTATATTGGAATGGACAACTTTACCCCTGAATATTATCCTAAGCACCAGAGATAATATGAATACAGCCGCCATTATCCCCGCTGCCAGAAACAGATTTTCGTTTTCAAACCTCATCTTAATCTCCTTTCGCGTTTTTTGAAAAAGGAGACTATTTCCTTAAGATAAGAACCGCCGCATTCAAGTTTAATATAATCAACCCCCGTGGACCGAAACAGCTTGAATAATTTATCATCTTTTGCTTTCTGAAGTTTTAAGGCCTTCTCTTTTCCTCCGCTGCCGGAAGTATCCACCCACTGAGTCTCCCCTGTTTCCGGATCAAAAAAAGGCACTATGCCCATATCCGGGACTTCATATTCAGCAGGGTCGCGCAGTACCGCGGCAATAACTTCATGCCTGTGCGAGAGTATCTTAAGCGGTTCCGATATGTCTTTTTCATCAATAAAATCAGAAACTATAAATACCGTACTTTTCTTTTTTAAGGCGTGCGCCAGGTACGTAATTGCAGCGCCTATATCAGTTCCTTTGTTTTTTGTTTCGTGGTAGACAATTTCGCGCAGAATCCTTAAGACGTGTTTTTTTCCCTTTTTTGGCGGAATATATTTTTCAGGAACAGAAGTAAAACCCATAAGCCCCACCCTGTCGCTGTTTATCGCCGCGGCAAAAGCAAGCGCCGCGGTAAAATCAAGCATCAGCCCGCTTTTTAAGGTCTGCCTGGTGCCAAAATTTAAAGAGCCGCTTAAATCCGCGGCAAAGACCACCTGCATTTCGCGCTCTTCAATAAATGTTTTGATATAGGGCATATTCATCCTGGCGGTGACATTCCAGTCAATTACCCTGACGTCATCGCCGGGATTATACTCCCTGACCTCTGTGAATTCTATGCCGCGCCCCTTGAACGACGAAAGGTATTCGCCCTGAAGCTCCGTGTTTACAAGGTGCTTCGCGGTAATCTCTATTTTTTTTATTCGTTTCAGGATATCTTTTGAAATCATCTGTATGCCCGTATACCGTTTATATTACGGTACTTTTATTTTGTTGATTATCTGCGCTATAACATCGTCAGGTTTTATTTCTTCCGCTTCCGCTTCGTAAGACAGGATTATTCTGTGCCTTAATACGTCATACGCGCACTCTTTTATGTCATCCGGAGAGACATAGCCCCTGCCATCCATAAAAGCCAGGGCTTTGGCGCACAGGATAAGGCTTATGGAAGCCCTTGGCGAACAGCCGTATTCTATAAGGTGGGAAAGTTTCAGTTTGTGTTCTTCGGGATTGCGTGTGGCAAATACTATATCTGTGACATAATCCTTAATACTTTCATCCACAAAAACAGAATCAACTGACGCCCTCATATCAAGAATATCCTTTGGTTTTAATATCCTGCCGGTTTTTACCTCTTCGCCCGCGGTCATCCTTGTAAGTATTTCTTTTTCTTCTTCCCTTGTGGGATACCCTACAACAGCCTTCATAAGAAATCTGTCCACCTGCGCTTCAGGCAGCGGATATGTCCCTTCTGTCTCTATGGGATTCTGCGTGGCCATTACCACAAAAGGTTCTTCAAGTTTAAAAGTCTTATCTCCTATCGTTACCTGTTTTTCCTGCATGGCTTCTAAAAGCGCGGACTGCACTTTGGCAGGCGCCCTGTTAATTTCGTCAGCCAGTATAATATTGGCAAATATCGGCCCCTGCGAAACCGAAAATTCTCCTGTCTTCGCGTTATAAATTCTTGTTCCGGTTAAATCAGCAGGCAATAAATCCGGGGTAAACTGAATGCGTGAAAACGACGCCTGAATAGTCGCGGAAAGGGTCTTTACCGCAAGTGTCTTTGCAAGGCCGGGTACGCCTTCAAGCAATATGTGGCCCCTGCATAAAAGTCCTGTTATAAGGCATCGCACCATGTGCTTTTGCCCAACAATTACTTTTTCAGTTTCATCAAAAACCGTTTGAATCTTTTCCGACAGTTCTTTATCCTTTGCCGATAATTTAACAATCTTTGCCATTTCAATTCCTCCGTGCGATATTAGTATTATTTCTGGCTTTCAATTTTTCTTTCTGCTCTTCTATTTAACTGCCGCGGGCTAAAGACCCGCGTCTACCAAACCTTCCGTGCATCCGTGCTGCCAAGTGTCTTTCTGCTGCCTTTTCGCTTCTGCTTATCTGCTTTATGCTTAATTAGTTCTTATTAAAACCAGTCCCCGCCTGCTTACGCTCGTAAACTCGCTTCAGCGGGGGGATTTCCGCTCGCAAGCTCGCTCCAACCGCACCCTAAAAGGGTGCGCCTACCAAACCGTCTGACCTTCCGTTTTTCCAAGCATCCAAGCATCCAAGCATCCAAGCATCCAAGCATCCAAGCTTCCTATCTAATAACAACCCTCATCCCTTCTTTCACATACATTGACAACTCTATAACATCTGAATTACGCATCCGCACGCAGCCCTGAGAAGCGTCATGACCTATGGATACCGGGTCATTTGTTCCGTGTATCGCAATACCACCGCCAATTTCCGCGTATGTCCCGTCTTCGTTTTTCGGCACGCGCCCTTCACGGACGGCCTTTCTGTACTTTTTATAATCTTTCGCGTTGGGAAAATCAAGCCTCATAAAAACCGGGCCGTAAGAATTAATGCCAAGGTCCTGTGTTGTCCCATACCGTGTATATCCGTCTTTTGCCCTGTAATATGTTTTATTTAAAGAAGTCAGGTTATTTCTGCCCTGATTAAAATTATCCCGCAGCTGCTTTACCTTTTGCTTAATTTCACCTGTATCTTCGTTGCGCATCACTGCGTCTTTTAACCGTTCTTCCGCAAGCACAAGCTGCCATGGTTCCATTAACGTGTATATTTCTGTTATTCTGTACTCGCCCGCCGGAGTGCACATGTCTTTCTGATATACTTTGTCGCCGCCGCCCGAACCGGACGCTATATCATAAACAAGCATCACTTCAAGCGCGGAAGAAAGCAGATAAAGCTTTTTCTCCGGTTTATTGACATATATCACATGGGTGTCGCCTTCCTCTAAAAATTCCTTAAGGAAGTCAAAATTAGACGCGTAAACAGCCGTAAAAGCTGCCGCTATGAGGGAAAAAAGAATTATTACCCTGCGCATTTTAATCAAGCACAGATATCGTGAGCTCCGGCCTTTTTACCACGCAGAATTCAATTCCGGCTTCAGCAAAAAGATCCTGATAATTTTTATCAGGATAATGGTTGGCGGTCACGAATCTTTTTATTTTGGCGTTAACAACCATCTTTGCGCAAATAATACAAGGCGAATGAGTGCAGTAAATTGTGGCGCCCTGCGTACCGCCGCCATGAAGCGCGGCCTGTATTATGGCATTCTGCTCCGCATGAATCGCGCGGCAGATTTCGTGCCTAGTTCCTGACGCAATTCCCATCTGGTCGCGAAGACAGCCAAGTTCCGTGCAGTCTTTAACCCCTGCCGCCGCGCCGTTATAACCGGTACTGACAACATAATTATTTTTAACAATAACAGCACCCACGTGGTGGCGCAGGCAGGTGGAACGCTCCGCCACAAGATACGCCATTTTCATAAAATACTCATCCCACGACGGGCGTGAATACGGCTGATATTCAAGTTCTTTAAGAATTGTATCCAGCTTACCTGTCAGCTGTTCAAAGGTTCCTGAATTATCTATTTTTATATCCGCCAGATCATAGCACCGGGAAAGCTGCTGTGCCTTTTCATCCGCGGTATTTTCTTTTTCTTCTTTTTTTATAAAGTCTTCAATGGTGGCGGCATCACCCGGGCGTGCCCGCTTAAGCGACCTTTCAAAACGCGTTTTTACGTCAGCGCTTATCCCTATTAATTTAAAGCCGGGAAGGTTCTTTCTTAATTCCTCAATTTCATATACATTTCTAATGCTGTCAATAACCGCCTGAGGCGAATTTTTTATTTTTTTGATTGTCCTTGCGGCAAGAACCGCGGGGCCTTCATTATTCCTTAATTCATTTCCTATAATAATAAGGTTGTCCCTTACCGGTTCTTTGCCCCTTAATTTGGCTTCGTCACGCAGAATATCGGACAGCGAAGCGGCTATGAATTTTTTTCTTTCAACAAGATATTTTATGGCCTCGCCTTTGCCTGACGCGTTAGGTCCCGTGAATCCCAGAAACATATTCCACCTCATCTTTTATTATTGCTTTCCCTGGCAAACATTATACTTATAGGATGATAATTATCAATAGCTAAAAATCTAAAACACGAGGGACGGATATACAGAGGGTCGGAGGGTCGGCTAAAACACAAAAGACGCTGAGACAAATACACGGATGTTCGGTTTAAACCTTCTGTCCCTCCGACCTTCCGTCCCTCTGTCCCTCATCCCTTCTTAAGTACAATCCCGCCCAGCGGTAAACCTATATGTTTTGCTATCACTTCACACTTTAATTTCAAAAGAAAAAATGCCGGTACAGGTTCCCCATACAGCGATTCAAAATTACCCTGCCCTTTGCTTATTATCATTCCCGCGGAATAAAAACGTTTTTTAAAATCTTCGGACGCGTATTCAAGGACAATGCCGGGCGAATCAGCGCCGGAGGAAATTACATCCGCAATTTTATCAATTCCCGCGAAAACCGCGTCTTCATGAAGCGCATCGTTTAAGATGGGGCTTTCTTTCACAGCATAAGTAATCTTTGTACCGTATATGCGTTTTATCTCTTCTATCAGTATCCTGTCAAATACGGTTTCTCCCGTGTTATCACCAAGATACAAAACCTCTCTATTCGCCGACAATGCCTCTTTAAAACTTTCATAATCAAACGCGGCAAAGTCTTTCCGCATTATGTCATTCAAATCAGCTTCAAGGTCAAACTCAAGCTGTACTCCAAAATCTATGACATTTCCGGCTATTGCCGCCCTTACAGCCGCCAGAAGCGGGTCATTGGACCCTTTAACTTTTACCTTCACACTCTCATACATTTCCATAGCAATACGGTTATACTTCTCTTTTATCGCCAGATACGGGTCAGAATCTTTCAATTCCGCCCTTATAAGCCTGTGCATATTACGGCTGATACTTGGAGGATTTTTATCAATATCCACGGTTTCAAGAAATTCTTCAACTTTGGCCGCGACCCTCATAATGTTCTTTTCATCAGCTCCGACAAGGCGCGCCGCCTGTATTGCCTGCTTTAAAAGGCACGGCAGGCATTCGGGATATGTTTTCATATATTATTTTCTCCGTGGGTTTATTTACAATTTAAACATGCTTGCCAATAAAGAATTCTATACCATCCCTGACTGTTTTATTCACCAGCCCGTCATATTCAAGTTCCCATAAAAGCTCCTGCGCTTCACTTTGGTTTACATTCAGCATAGCGCTTACCTCTTCGGCAGATACAGGCCTTAATCTGGCACTTTCATATACAATGCTCTTTAACTCTTCTTCCTGCGCTTCAATTCTTGCGCCGGAATATCCCGAAACCGCTTCTGCCTTTGGCCCCAGTATCAGGCAGGCGCGTTTTGCCGCGTCCGCGTCAACGGGTTTTGCGTATTCTTCCGCGCCGGCGCGGGCAACGGTGTTTAACTGTATTTTTTCTATGTTTTCAACGCTGTTAATAAATTTACGCATTTCAAACAATTCCGCAAGGCTGTCGTTTATTCCTTCCACAAGCAGTATCTCTAAAAATATCCTGCCTTTGTATCCGGCACAAAAATCCTTCAAACCCTGCAGCATTAAGTCAAAATCCACACCCGCCGCAGGCCTGTTAACCTTTAAAAAAGTATTTTTTGTGGCCGCATCAAACGAAGGCACCACTATATCAGCTTCGTTTAATGCGTCTCTTACTTCCGGCATGTATAAAAGCACGCCGTTTGTCAGGACAGCGACTTTGCAGGGTGATATTTTTTTGGCGGCCAGAATCATTTCTTTTAAATTTAAGGCAAGCGTAGGCTCGCCTGCGCCGGAAAACGTAACCACATCGGCTTTTCCGCCATTTTTGAAAAACTCTTCAAGCTCCGCGGCAACATCCTGCGTTTTAACAAACAGGCCGCGTTCAGCTGAAAGCGATTTGCCTTCTGTCCTTCCAAGTTCGCAATAAACACAGTTTAAGTTGCAGTGTTTTTTTTCAAGCAGGTCAACACCAAGCGACAAACCAAGCCTTCTTGAAGCAACCGGCCCAAATAAATATTTCACATTTCCACCGCCATTATTTTTTATACCTTACCTTGTCGTTAAGTGATTTTACCTTTTTTTCCATTGTAACCGCGTGAATATCCCGCCTGTCATCTATCTTTATTGTTACTACAACCCTCTGCACGTCAATGTCACAGAACACTTCTTCGTGCATGGTACGCGCGCAGTCATAAAGTTCATTTACTTCGCCTTCAACTACAGTACCCATGGGGCAAATGTGATATTTCGCCCCTTTTTCCTGAAGAATCTTTATCGCGTTTACCAGATACCCGCTTACAGATGTTTTATTGGTTCCTATGGGAACAATAGAAATGTCCATTATCGCCATACCTTTCCTCCTGATATTTAAAATATAGTTTTTATGTTTTACTTGTTACTCGCTACTTGTTACCTGCAACCTGTAACTTTTTTATCCGTTATGCCACAAACATCAACAGGGCAAAAAAATGGCACACAGCCGCGCCAAGTACAAACATATGCCATATGGCGTGGTGGTATTTAATCTTACGCCAGACATAAAATATTACGCCAAAAGTATAAAGCAGGCCGCCGGCTAAAAGCCACAACAGAAACTCTTTTGGAACTGTTTTTATCACAGGCCAAATGGCAGCCAGTATAAGCCAGCCCATAATTACATAAATTGCCGATGACAGTTTAATATATCTTCCCGTAAAAAATACTTTGAATACAATCCCAAGTATGGCAAGCCCCCACACTATTCCGAAAAACGTCCACCCCCACGCTCCGCCGGTTAAAAGCAGGCATATGGGAGTATATGTGCCGGCTATCAGGGTATATACGGCGGAATGGTCAAGTATTTCAAAAACATTTTTTGCCTTAACCGGAACAAGGCTGTGCGACATGGTGGACATAAGAAACATTATTATCATGCTGGCGCCGTAAATAGAAAGAGTGGTTATCCTTAAAGCGCCCCCTTTTTTAGCGGCAATTACAATAATTATAACCAGCCCGGCAATGCTTAATAAAGCGCCTATCCCGTGAATTATACTGTTGGCAATCTCTTCGCCCACTGTCTGTTTTTCTGATATTTGCACTGTGTTTTCAGCCATAATATAACAATGTTACTCCCGGCACAGGGAAAGTCAAGAAAAAATATAATAATAGAGGGACGGATGCACAGATGTACGGATGGTCGGTATAAAAAACCTTCTGTCTGTCTGTCCCTCCCTCCGTCCGTCCGTCCGTCCGTCCCTCCGTCCCTCCTTCCCTCCTTCCCTCCTTCCCTCCTTCCCTCCTTCCGTCCCTCCGTCCCTCCGTCCCTCCGCTCTTCGTACTATTTTCTTGAAAAAATCCCTCTTTCCTTTATAATATACCCTGTTTAACAATCTTACTTATATTTGGAGTGTGACATGCTTGACATTAAATTAATACGCGATAACCCGGCGGCTATAAAAACCTCCCTTGCAAAAAAAGGGGTAAAACCGGAAGCTATAGACGAAGTGCTGGCAATTGACTTAAAGCGCCGCGAAATTATAGGCACCGTTGAAGCGCTAAAAGCAGAAAACAATAAAAAGAACCCGGAAATTGCAAAATTAAAAAAAGAGGGCAAAGACGCAACAGCCCTTCTGGCGGAAATGAAAACCTGCTCTGACAAAGTAAAAGCAATGGACGCGGACCTTTCCAAACTTGATGAGGAGCTTACCCTTAAACTTTTATACATCCCCAACATGCCTGATGAATCAGTACCTGTTGGCGCGGATGAAACGGCAAACGTGGAAACTTCACAATGGGGGCAGAAAAAAACTTTTTCTTTTAAGCCAAAACCCCACTGGGAAATAGCGGAACACCTTGGCATACTTGATTCAGAACGCGCTGTAAAGGTAACAGGCGCAAGGTTCGTATTTTATAAAGGCGCGGGCGCAAGGCTTGAACGCGCGCTTATTAACTTTATGCTTGATACACAGACAGTTGAAAACGGCTATACGGAATTATTGCCCCCTATTCTTGTGAACCGCGAATCCATGACAGGCACGGGTCAGCTGCCCAAGTTTGAAGAAGACTCTTTTAAACTTACAGGCCCGGATTTCTTCTTAACCCCTACCGCGGAAGTGCCTGTGACAAATATACACAGGGACGAAATACTTCCGGAAAAAAGCCTTCCTGTCTGTTATACCGCGTATACCCCCTGTTTCAGAAAAGAAGCCGGAAGCTACGGCAAGGATATGAAAGGCATTGTACGCATGCACCAGTTTAATAAAGTGGAGCTGGTAAAATTCACCACCCCCGAATCATCCTATGACGAACTTGAAAAACTTTTGAAAGACGCAGAAAGCATTCTGCAGAAGCTTAACCTGCACTACAGGATATTACTGCTGTCCACGGGAGACATGACATTTTCTTCCGCTAAAACATATGACATTGAAGTATGGCATGAAGGCGCGGCGCGTTACTGGGAAACATCTTCCTGCAGCTGTTTTACAGATTATCAGGCACGCAGGGCCAGGATTCGTTTTAAAGACAAAGAGAACAAAACCCGCCACGTGCATACATTAAACGGCTCCGGGCTTGCCACATCAAGATTATTGCCCGCTATACTTGAAGCGTACCAGACAGAAAACATGGAAGTAATAATTCCTGAAGCCTTAAGGCCTTACATGGGCGGGATGGAAAAGATAACAAAATAGGGTTATGGAGGGATAAAATGGCTGATGAAATCAAGGAAGTTAAAAAAGACGTAAAGACAAAAAAGAAAACAGGCTTATATGTAATAGGAGTGGCGCTTGTGGTGCTTGTGCTTGGATATTATGTTTTATCGCTTGTCAATCCGGACGCCAGCAACTGGGCGGGCGCTGTGGCTCCGTTTCTTATCATTGGCGGATATGTAACGATAGCGGTCGGGATTTTAATCGGCTGGGACGAATAAACTTATCACAATAAAAAAGCCCCTGCCAAAAGGCAGGGGCTTTTTTATTAACAATCATGTTTTCCGGTTTTATGCGCTTTGTTTCCTATTCCCTGAAATTACAAATATTTTACCACCATATCAAGCGTGTGTTTGGCTGGCTGAACGCCGGGTTTAATTGGATATCCTATCGGGACAATCGCCACAAATTCTCCTCCGGGCTCGCCCAAAAATCCAAGCACCTCTTTCTGCATTAAGGCAAGCACGCCAAGCCATACTGTACCCAGCCCCAGCGAAGTTGCGGCCAACAGCATATTTTGCACGCTTGCCGCCGAACTTTGAACCTCCATTATCCTGAAAAAGTCATGCGCGGCTTCTTTTTCTATCTTAAAAAGTTCTGTTCCCCTTTCAATAAGCTCGCCGGTATTCATTACAGCCACGACAACCGGAGCGTTAATAATGCTGCGGGAAGCCATCCTTAAAAGCGCGGCTGAAGGCTTTGGAAAATTTGACGAACGCTCGCTTACCATAGCCGCAAGGCTGTTTTTCGCGCTGTCTTTTAAAACGATAAATTTCCAGGGCTGCTGATTATGGGCCGACGGCGCCTGATGAGCAGCGTGAAGAATTGTCAGCAGGTCATCGTCGCTTACCTGCCTGTCAGCAAACGTGCGTATACTCCTTCTGTCCCTTATACTGCGCAGGGTTTCATTTCTGTCCAGATGCGTTTTAGGATCCTGCATGTTTACCTCCAATAATTAGTTTGTATTTTAGATATTTAAAATAAACCGCGTCATTTTATAATATCCGGATTAAATGCCAGGTCAATCTTTTTTAAACCTTTTCTTCATAGCCCTTGTCGGAAACAGGACAGAATACTTTTCTCCCTGCCATTTTATAAACTTATCAATACAGCTTCCGCATATGTCATAAACGTGTTTTTCATCGACAACAAACTGATGAAACTGTTTGGTGTAGTTTTCAATTTCTTTTTCACATAAATTGCATTTCATTTTCTTTCCCCTTTCTTCTTTATAAATTATACCCCAAAAAGAAACGGTCAACAAATGGGAATCAAACCTCTATCACTCATATAAATAAAAGAGCCATAGAATACATATTTGTGGCCTAACAATACTAAAAATTCGGTAGATCTACTTTCTCCCAATTCTCGAAAGGTGTAAACGCAACTCGTTTCGACAGTTCATCTTGAATGAGGACTTTTGCCTCAGCCTGTAAAACTTTTAAATCATTAGTTTTTGAATATGAACTATTCAGCAACGGGTCTTGTTGTAAAGTTGCAAAAGCTAGTGCCTCACAGGTTCTTCGTGGATGATTTGTAATAAAACTATATTCTATACTTTCAAAAAAGGTATAGTGTTTTTTATCGTTAAATTTTTTCCAATTATTTGCCAAAACGCTATGATCTTTGATGTCTATTATTTCAATTTCTAATAGTTCTTTTGATTTATTGCAATTAATAGAATCAACTAATATTTTCCTTGCAGCTACATCTGTTTTAGGAATGCTATATCCAAAAATTGTCACCAAGTATGCATTTTTTATCAAAACAGACAATCTATTCCATTCGTCCTTAATATACAAGTCTTCAGTATATTTTTTGTCGCTTATTGGATATAGTAGTTGAGATGGTTTTAACTTGGCACCACACTTTAAACACACACTTCCAACATAACCTTTTATCTTGTCTTTCCTGCATATCCCAATATATGTATTACCATGAAGGAATACTATTTGCGGCAATTCTTTTAAGTGTACATTTCTTTTATAGGCCTGCATTAGTAACGGATCCCAATTAAAAGTAGCAATAATATCCTTCTTTCTAAGGGAAAGAATTAGCCTGTCATAAAGAGTAGCATGTTTAGGTAACTTCAAATTATAAAAGTATTTTTTTATTTTAGATTGCATTAACTTTAATAACTCGTGATTTTCTTTCTTGCTTGCTACTTCCGAATATATATCTTCAAAATTTCTATTTAAATAATTTATAGATTCTTTTTCTAGCAGTTTACTCAATCCTATAGTCTCAACTAAATTATTCATTAAAGGTAATCTTTTTCCCGTTGCATCACCATCCGGAAAAGCTGCAAGACTCGCACCAGCGCCCAAAATAACTACATGTGGTAAATAATTTATTTTATTATTAACATCCAAATATTGTGTTATTGACATTTTTCACCAAGTAAACACTTTTCATAAAAACTATTTATTCATTCCGTTTAATCTTTAAGAAGTAATAATTAACCCTCACTTACTGCCTTTCCATTTGTACGCTCTCCTGAATCCTTGCTCTTCCGCTTCTTGAGTCGTTTCCGCATAAAACTCTCCCATTTCTGGCTCAATTATAACTTTATCATATTGTTGATCCATAGGAAGGTGATAAATTTTATCTCCCGTGCCTTTTGAAATGTTACACTTTATGCACGGATATCTTTTAAACTCGAAACCTTCCTTCACTTCAATATTTAACTGCTCCGCAAATTTTTTAGCCACATCAGATAATTTAGTAGTTGTTACAATCACTCCATTAATCTTGCTATTTTTAGAGAGCT
>JAFGWA010000013.1 GCA_016937715.1 Candidatus Goldiibacteriota bacterium | reverse complement strand
TTTATCTTTGTGTATAAGGTGTAATAAATTACGCCTTGTTTTTTGTTTAATGTTTTGTATTTTTCCGCCCTGGTAGCCGCGTCCTTTTAGGGCGCGTTGTTTAGATCTGCTTTTCGGAATAAGGCGTAATGGATTATTTCAAGGATAAAAGCCTGTTTATTATTAAAAATTCATGTTTTGCAATATCATTCCAGTAGAATTGAGAAATAAACTTTGTATTGATTGCAGCCGGGGTTTTAGATTTAAATGTCTTTAATATCTCCTCCGCGTATAATTCATGGTCAAAGCGGGGGATTCGTATCACATGATTTTTAAAAACCTTAAACGCCGGAAGGTCATATACCACAGGCTTGCACCCGTGCTGCAGCGCTTCCAGTATGGAAATTCCCCAGCCTTCTTCCCGTGATGGAAGAAAAAATACAGCTGCTTTTGACAGCAGGGTATTTAAGTTTTTGGTATCTATATAACCTGCAATTGAAACTGCGCCTGTAAGCCCGTTTTTTTCAACGGCTTCTTTCAGATACGCCATATCTTTATCGGAACCTTTGCCTGCAACCGTAAGCTTAAGTTCCGGATTTTTTTGTGAAACTTTTTTCCAGACAGGGACAATGTCATATAATCCTTTTGACGGCCTTAATCCGCCTAAAAATACCGCCATTGATCTGTCTTTTTTTATCTTTGCGGCGGGAATCTTATTTATTCCGTTTTTTACCCTGTGAATCAGGCCTTTATAACCGTATTTTAAAAGTGTTTTGGTTATTTCTGTGCCCGCGTCCGTATCCAGTACAAATACGCAGTCCGCGCGTTTCGCGATCATCTTAAAACTGTGAAGCTGAAGAAGATATAACACCGCGTTCACCGGGAAAAAACCGGCCCTTTTAAAAGGGGAGTCATATTTGTGATGCAGCATGCAGAACCATTTTGATGCGGGATTAAGTGATTTGTATTTATACGAGGGGTATATGTCGCTATAGCAGTCGGAGCTTGTATATATAGCGCTGTATTTTTTGGTTCTAAGTTTCTTATCGGCGTCAAAAGCGGAAACAAAATATCCTATAAGCCGCTGAAAGCCAAATGTTTCCCGAATGCCCATAAACCTGTTTTTAACAGTTATCATGCCGTGAAAATAACCCGTTATTCCATACGCATCTGCGGCGTTAATGCCCCCGGAGGTTGTAAGAAAATCAGGTGTTATTTTTCCGGAAAGGTGTTTGACAATATTAAAAAGCCTTACTTCGCCGCCGCTTATAACGGGGGAATCGCCGTAACCTGTGGCAATAAAAAGAATTTTGGCCTGTTTTTTCAAAGGTTGAAATTCCCGATTAAACTGTAAAACGTTGTTTCAGACATCCCGAAAAACCCCTTTAATATTGTGACATAACGGCTAAGACAGTTAAATTTACTATAAACAGCGGTATTTATCAATATAATTGTACTTAAAAACACCAAGTATTCTTTATTGACAATTGCAATATGCAGTTATATAATCAAATAACTTATTTTACATATTAAAAAAAGTATATTTTAAAGGCGAAAAACGGAATTTTGCGTTTTTTATAAACGTTATAATTCTGTGTTTTACGCGTTTATATTTACAGGAGAGGTTCACATGGCAAAAGACACGGTTAAAGCCGGGCTTATTGGGTTTGGTACCATTGGCACCGGGGTTGTTAAATTGTTTAAGAATTCAGCGGAGCTCATAAACTCCAAGTCCGGCATTAAAGTTGAACTGGTTAAAATCTGCGACCTTGACATAAAGCGTGACAGGGGCGTTAAACTTGCTCCCGGTATGCTTACCACAAACGTAAATGACATAATAGAAAACCCCGAAATTGACATTGTGATAGAACTTATGGGCGGATATAAACCGGCGCTTGATTTTGTAACCCGCGCGTTAAAAAACGGCAAACGCGTTGTAACCGCTAACAAGGCTTTAATCTCAAAATACTGGGAAGAAATAAGCGCGGCTTCAAAAGAAGGCGACGCGGAAATTATGGCTGAAGCATCAGTGGGCGGCGGTATTCCCATACTGCGCGGCCTTGATAAAGGCCTTGCGGCAAATAAAATAGAAAAAATAATGGCTATTTTAAACGGCACCTGCAACTATATCCTGACCAAAATGACCGTTGATAAAATGTCATTTGACGCGGCTTTAAAAGAAGCCCAGCAGAAAGGTTTTGCGGAAGCTGATCCCACCCTTGATATTGAAGGGTTTGATACAATGCACAAAATTACGGTGCTTTCCAGGATGAGCTTTGGAAAAGGCATAAAACATGAAGATATTCACGTTGAAGGTATTAAGGGCATTGATTACACTGATATTAAATACGGCCAGGAAATGGGCTATGTGATGAAGCTTCTTGCCATCGCGCAGCGCTGTAAAGAAGGTATTAATGTCCGCGTGCATCCTGTGTTTGTGCCGCAGATGAACCTGTTGGCTTCGGTTAATTACGAATACAACGCCATCTTTGTCCGCGGCGACGCGGTAGGCGATACCTTATTTTACGGAAAGGGCGCGGGCGAACTTCCCACCGCATCCGCGGTATTATCAGATGTTATTTATATCGCGAAAAATATAGCCTCAGGCGCAAAGCATGTCCGCTACGCTTCAAAAGCAAAAGCTGAAAAAGTAAAAGTGCTGCCCATAGGCGAAACCGTAAACAGGTATTATATCCGCTTTAACGTTGTGGACAAGGCCGGCGTAATGGGCGAAATTACAGGCGTGCTTGGAAAGCACAACATAAGCATTGCTTCCGTAATTCAGAAAGAACAGAACCAGCACGCAAAAGTGCCGGTGGTGTTTATGACTTACGCCGCCAAAGAAGCGGATGTAATTAAAGCGTTAAAGGCAATTGATAAACTTGCGATAGTAAAAGAAAAGACTGTAATGTACAGGGTTATAGAATAAAAAAACACTGCGAAAACGGAGAATTAAAATGGAGCGCTACACGGGACTTATCAATAAATACGGAAAATACCTGCCGGTATCACGAAAGACGCCGGTTATCACATTAAACGAAGGCAATACGCCGCTTATCCGTTTTTACAGGCTTGAAAAAATGATTGGTGATAATATTGAATTGTACGGCAAATACGAAGGGCTGAATCCCACCGGTTCTTTTAAAGACCGCGGTATGACAATGGCTATATCCAAAGCTGTTGAAAAAGGGGCGCGCGCCACTATCTGCGCGTCAACCGGCAATACGTCGGCATCAGCCGCGGCTTATTCAACGCGCGCGGGCATTACAAGTTATGTTGTAATTCCAAACGGCTACATAGCGCTGGGCAAGCTTTCACAGGCGCTTATACACGGCGCAAAAGTAATTGCCGTTGAAGGGAATTTTGATGACGCGTTAAGGATTGTACGCGAAGTGTGCGACGCGCTTCCCATAGAACTTGTAAATTCGCTTAACCCTTTCAGGATACAGGGCCAGAAGACAGCCGCGTTTGAAGTGGTGGATTTTCTTGGCGACGCGCCGGATTATCACTGCATACCGGTGGGCAACGCGGGAAACATAACCGCTTACTGGATGGGTTACAGGGAATATAAAGCTGATAAAAAATCAAAAAAACTTCCTAAAATGTGGGGCTTTCAGGCTGCGGGTTCCGCGCCTATTGTGCTTGGAAGGCCGGTGGAAAAACCGGACACTATTGCGACGGCAATAAGGATAGGCAACCCAGCAAGCTGGAAACAGGCGCTTGCGGCGCGCGACGAATCTGAAGGCATGATAGATATGGTAACCGACGCCGAAATATTAAACGCGTATAAACTTCTGGCGCAGAAAGAAGGCGTGTTTGTGGAACCGGCATCCGCGGCTTCCTTTGCCGGGCTTTTAAAGTACGGAAAGAAAAATCTGCCTAAAAAGAAAAAATTAAAAATAGTGTGCACGCTTACCGGCAACGGAATCAAAGACCCGGATTGCGCGATAAAAAATGTTGAATTTAAGCCCATAGTTGTAAAAGCGGAATTAAAACAGATAATGAAGATAATAAAATAAGCAATAACCGTATACTTACAGGAGGATTATGATGAAAAAAGCATTGTTAATCGCGGGGATTATATTAACTTTTTGTATCTCTGTTTTTGCGGCAGAAGCTCCGGAGGGCGGCGGAACAGAAGCCGCAGGCGGAAAAAGCCCGCAGCTTCAGGGCGGCGAAAAAAAATCAGCGGCGGCGTTTAAGGCATACAACGCCGGATATACAAAGTACCTTGCGCATAACTATAAAGACGCGCTTAAGGATTTTAAAAAGGCGATTAAGCTTAAACCTGAATACGCCAAATCCTATAATTTTGCCGGGCTTGCGTACGCGGCAATGAAGCAGAACAATCACGCTATTCATATGTATAAACGGGCAATTAAAGCGGACGCGGTTTACGCGGAAGCTTATCACAACATGGGCATAGCTTTTGAAATAAAAAAAGACAGGGCGGCCGCTGAAAGTTTTTACCGCAAAGCCATTGAACTTGATAATGATAACCACATTTTTGTAAGGGCTTCATTGAACCTTGCGGAAATGCTGCGCGAAGACAGAAAATTTGATGAGGCGCTGCAGATATTAAGAAAAGCCATGGTATATGAACCTAACTTTGCGGAACTTCATAACGCCGCCGGGCTTGTTTATCTTGACAGCCGCGACGTGGTGGAAGACGATGAAGCTTATAATTACGCGGTTAAATTTTTCAAAAAAGCCCTTGAATTTGACCAGCATTATGTTGAAGCCGCAACTAACCTTGGCGTGGCATATTTCAGAAAGGGAATGCTTGACAAAGCCCTGAACCAGTTTGAAGCGGCGATAAAAATAAATAAAAATTTCGCCGGCGCCCATTATAATTATGCCGGCGCCCTTGTAATAAAAGGATATTATAAAAAGGCAATCGCTCATTTTAAAAAGGCCGTGGAGTTAAAACCTGATTTCTTTGAAGCATATTATGGAATGGGCAAAGCGCAGGAAAAAATAAACCTGTTTAAAGAAGCTGAAGATTCTTATAAGAAAGCCATTGCGATAAATAAGGAATACGAACCGGTGGTTCAGGCAAAGGCCGACGTCAGGGAGATAAGAAAAAGTTTTATAAGCCACATACAGTTTAAGAAAAAGGCTGTTGAAGGCGAAGAGGGCGAAGAAGAAGAGGAAGAAACAGCCGAAGGCGAAGAGGATGAGGAAGGCGAAATAGTAAAGAAAAAAGCAGTTGATGAAGAAGACGTGGAAGATTTAAGGCTTGAAGAGGAAAAAGTAAAATCAGAAGAAGATGAGGAAGAATAAAATAAGTACTGAGGGACGGATGCACAGATGCACGGAAGCGCGGATGGTTTTACTGTCCCTCTGTCCCTCTGTGCATCTGTCCCTCGGATTTTATCCGGGATAAAATTTATCTTCAAATGGATGGTAAATGTATGAAATATATAATACTTCTTGCCGACGGAATGGCAGACAGGCCGGTAAAGGAGCTTGACGGTAAGACCCCGCTTGAAGCTGCTTTTAAACCCAATATGGATTCCGTTTTCAGGCAGTCAAAATGCGGTATGGTAAAAACACTGGTGGATGGTTATCCGCTGGGTTCTGATATTGGAAACATGTCAGTTCTTGGAAATAATCCCGTTTTGCATTATACGGGGCGCGCCCCTATGGAAGCTTCAAGCATGGGTTTAAGCCTTGAACCCGACGATGTGGCTTTCAGGTGCAACCTGGTAACTGTAGATAACGGCTTAATGAAAGATTATTCTTCCGGGCATATTACCACCGCGGAGGCGGATGAACTTATTAAAGCGGTGGACGCAAAACTTGGCGGAGGCGCTTTTAAGTTTTATACCGGAAAAAGTTACAGGCATATAATGGTTACAAAAGGCGGGGAAGATATCACGGGTGTGCCGCCGCATGACATTACCGGTCAGAAACTAAGCGATAACATGCCGAAGGGAACAATGGCAAAAGAACTTATTGCCCTTATGGAAAGTTCCCGTGAAATTTTAAAAAATCATCCCGTAAACGCCGCAAGGCGTGCCGCGGGAAAAAACACAGCGGATATGATATGGCTGTGGGGGCAGGGAAGGCGTATGGAAATTCCGGGGCTTAAGGAAAAATACGGAATTTCAGGCGCGGTAATTTCGGCCGTTGACCTTGTAAACGGAATCGGCATGGCAATGGGGCTTAAGGTAATAAATGTCCCCGGAGTTACAGGCTTTATAGACACTAATTTTAAAGGCAAAGCGCAGTACGCGCTTGCGGCCCTTAAGGATTATGATTTTGTTTATGTGCACGTGGAAGCAACCGATGAAATGGGGCATATCGGCGATTATAAAGGCAAAGTGCTTGCAATAGAAAAGTTTGATTCGGAAGTGGTGAAAACGGTTATGGACGGCCTTGATGAAATCGGGGACTGCAGGCTTATGATAACGTCGGACCATGCAACCCCCATTTCGGAACGCACGCACACGGCAGAAGCGGTTCCGTTTGTAATTTACGACACAAGAAAAGATTTTAATAATACGGTGCCGGCATATTCCGAAAAACAGATAAATGAAAAAAGCGGATGCCATTATGAAAAGGCGTGGGAATTGTTTGAGGATTTTATAAAGGAAAAAATATAAGTTTTTATATTTAATATACAGGAGGAGCATATGCCTTTAGTGGTTCAGAAATACGGCGGCGCATCGCTTGCCACGCCGGAAAAGATGCTTCACGTTGCCGACAGGATTATAAAAATGAAAAAAAAGGGCAACGACATGGTTGTTGTGGTTTCGGCTCCCGGCGACACAACGGATGACCTTGTAACGTTCGCGGAAAAATTATCAGACAATCCGCCGGAACGCGAAATGGATATGCTTTTATCCACGGGCGAACAGCAGTCTATTGCTTTAATGAGTATGGCTCTTAATCATAAAGGGTGCCCGGCTATTTCTTTTACAGGACATCAGGTGGGAATAATAACTGACAGGTCTCACACACAGGCAAGGATTAAAGCAATTGAAGGTATTAACAAAATAAAGAAGGCTTTAAAAGAAGGAAAAGTTGTGGTTGTAGCCGGTTTTCAGGGTATAACTGAAGAAGAAAACATTACCACCCTTGGCCGCGGCGGGTCGGACTTAACCGCTGTAGCGCTGGCGCACGCTTTAAAGGCCGATGTGGCGGAATTCTTAAAGGACGTGCCGGGCGTTTTGACAACCAATCCGGCAGTGTGTCCGGATGCTTCCAAGATTGATTTTCTTTCATACGATGAAATGCTTGAACTTGCAAGCAGCGGAGCCCAGGTGCTTTATAACCGCTCCGTGGAATTCGCGAAAAATTACAACGTGGTGCTTCATGTAAGGGGAACATTCACCGAAACAAACGGGACAATAATTAAAAAGGAGGAATCCAAAATGGAAAAAATAGTTGTAAGCGGTATAACATACAGCAAGAATGAAGCAAAGGTGACTTTAAAGGGAGTTCCTGACAGGCCGGGTGTGGCGTCAAAGATATTTTCAACGCTTGCCGATGCGGGCGTAAATGTTGATATTATTATTCAGAACGTAAGCGAGAAAGGTACAACAGACGTTTCTTTTACAACCATCCGCAAAGACATCAAAAAAACAATAAAAGTGGTTGAGGGAATTGTTAAAAAGACCGGAGCTGCCGGGTATTCTGTTGATGAAAAAGTGGGCAAAGTTTCCGCTGTAGGCGTGGGCATGAGGACGCATACAGGAATTGCATCCAAGATGTTCGGCGCGCTTGCGGATGCTAAAGTAAATATTAATATGATTTCCACTTCGGAAATAAAGATATCCTGCGTTGTATCCGAAGATGATACGGAAAAAGCGGTAAAGGCGCTTCACGCGGCTTTTGGCCTTGGCAAAAAAAGCGGGTCAAAAAAATAAGGGGTGTATTATGGAAGATAATGTAAAGCAGGAAGCTGCGGCATCCGCGGAGAACAAGCCGGCAGAACCTAAAAAAGAGAAAAAGGAAGCTGAATTTTCCGCTGCATGGCACCTGAAAGTGCTTGCTGTAATTTACGTCCTTCTTGCGGTGTTTTACGTTATTCTTAAAGTTGTTCT
The DNA here is from genome assembly GCA_016937715.1 of Candidatus Goldiibacteriota bacterium. NCBI lineage: Bacteria > Candidatus Goldiibacteriota > Candidatus Goldiibacteriota bacterium. The sequence continues at coordinate 6,414 of JAFGWA010000013.1, read as the reverse complement.
TAAATAGCGCGGAATTGATTTTGAATTAAATTTCTTCAGGAGAATACAATGGCGGCAAAAAAGATATCCATATATGATACATCTTTAAGGGACGGGTCCCAGAGCGCAAGGATAAATTATTCGCTTGAGGATAAGCTGACCATTGCGAAAAGGCTTGATGAACTTGGCGTGGATTACATTGAGGGCGGCTGGCCCATGAAGGGCGTTAATAACAAGGATTTTGAATTTTTTAAGAAAGCAAAAAGACTTGAATTAAAGCACGCCAAGCTTGCGGCTTTTGGGTCCACAAGGCGCGCGAAAAACAAAGTTCAGGATGATGTAACGCTTAATTCGCTTTTGGAAGCAGGCACAAAAGTAATAACGATATTTGGAAAATCCTGGTCGCTGCATGCCGAAAAAATACTTGGCATATCGCTTGAAGAAAACCTTAAAGTAATTTATGAATCCGTGGCATATCTTAAGGATAAAAAGAAGGAAGTTATATTTGACGCGGAACACTTTTTTGACGGGTACAAGGACAACCCGGAATACGCGATAAAGTGCCTTTTAGCCGCGCAGAAAGCCGGCGCAGACTGCCTGTGCCTTGCGGAAACAAACGGGGGCGCCCTTACTCATGAAATTGACGAAATAACAAAAGAGGTAATTAGGGCTGTAAATACAAAACTGGGAATTCATACGCATAATGATTCTGAACTTGCGGTGGCTAACAGCATAATGGCTGTGAAAAACGGAATAACGCAGGTGCAGGGGACAATGAACGGATTTGGGGAAAGGGCGGGCAACGCCAACCTTATGTCCATAATCCCGATACTTTCACTTAAAATGGGATATGAAACAATTCCATCTAAAAACTTAAAAAAGCTTACAGAGACTTCTCATTTTCTTTTTGAAGTGGCAAATATTCCGCCTGATGACAGGCAGCCCTTTACAGGCAAGAACGCTTTTGCCCATAAAGCCGGCGTGCACGCCAACGCGGTTTTAAAAGAAGCAAGCGCGTACGAACACATGAATCCCGAACTTGTCGGAAATACAAGGCAGATATTAATATCCGACCAGGCTGGCGCAAGTTCGCTGATGTTTAAGGCGAAACAGTGGGGTATTGAACTGCATAAAGATGACCCGCGTACAAAAGAATTTATTGTTCAGATAAAAAAGATGGAAGAAGAAGGGTACGAATTTAAGGATGCCGACGCGTCACTTGAGATGTATTTAAAGAAAAACATGTTAAAGCATCACAAATTCTTTGAACTTGAAGGCCTTAAAGTGATAGTTGAAGACAAGGGCGGGGTAATGGTGTCCGAAGCGACGGTAAAGTTAAAGGTTAAAGGGCAGATTGAACACACGGTTGCCGATGCAGTGGGCCCGGTGGGAGCCCTTGACAGCGCTTTAAGAAAAGCCCTTATTAAATTCTATCCTAAGATAAAAGATATGCACCTTGTTGATTTTAAAGTAAGGGTGCTTGAAGGTTCCGCGGGGACAAGCGCGAAGGTGCGTGTTTTAATTGAAAGTTCCGATAAAAATGACGTCTGGACAACGGTGGGCGTATCTGAAAATATAATAGAAGCAAGCTGGCTTGCGCTTGTGGATTCTGTTGAATATAAGCTGTTAAAAAAGTAATAAGTTTTCGTATTTGAATTTGTAGGGATAGCGCTCCCGCGCTGTCCGGTTCTTCTGTTTTAATGTCTTGCACTTGTACTTGTCCGGTTCTACACGGTACTTTTAATGTGCCATAATCTGTATGACAGGAGTTTACAATGAAAGCAGAAGTTTATTTTACGCCTTTTGGGGCAAAACATTTTGACGACAGCATTTTATCGCGCCTTGAAAAGATGTTTGACCGTTCCGGAGCCGGAAGTATAATTAAAGACGGTGATCTGGTTGCCGTTAAAGCGCATTTTGGAGAACATGGAAACGTATCCTTTATATCTCCGGTTTATTACAGGGCCATAATTGACAGGATTAAAATGTGCGGCGGAAACCCTTTTATAACCGACAGCAACACGTTATACGTGGGTGAAAGAAACAATGCGGTAAAGCATCATAATATTGCCGCGAAACACGGGTTTACGATAGAAACTGCCGGGGCTCCCGTGATAATAGCGGACGGGCTTTTGGGCACTGACTCTGTTGAAGTTGAAATAAACGGCAGGCACATAAAAAAAGCAAAAATAGCTTCGGCCATATATTGGGCGCCAAAAATGATAGTTGTTTCCCACGCCAAAGGCCACATGCTTACGGGTTTTGGAGGCACTTTAAAAAATCTTGGAATGGGCGGCGCGTGCAGGGCCGGAAAACAGGAGCAGCATTCCGGACAGGTTCCAAAATTCATAAGCGATAAATGCACCGGCTGCGGCGAATGTGTTGAATGGTGTAATTTTAACGCGATTGAAATAAACGGCGGCAAGGCAGTTAATATTTCTGATAAATGTTCGGGCTGCGGTGAATGTATTGCCGCGTGCAGGTTTGACGCGATTGAAAGCAACTGGGATGTTGACCCGTCAGTGATGCAGGAAAAAATGGCGGAATACGCGGCAGCATCGGTTAAAAATAAAAAGAAAGCGGTTTTTTATTTTAACTTTATTATTAATGTGACGCCGGAATGCGACTGCGCGCCGTCAAGCGATAAGTATCTTGTGCCTGATATCGGAATACTTGGTTCTTTTGATCCGGTTGCTCTTGATGCCGCGTCAGCTGATATGATTAATAAAGCTTCTGTTATAATGCCCAATGTGCTGGAAAAAGAAAGCTATGAAATGAAACACGCGGAAAACGACAAGTTTCGGATGGTTCACCCAAAGATGGACTGGCAGGCGCAGCTAAAGCACGCCGAAGAGCTTGGAATGGGAACAAGAGAATACGAAATTATAGAGGTTTAAAAAACCGGAGCAGAGATGAACAATAAAGCAATAGGGGTTTTTGATTCGGGGCTTGGCGGCCTTACAGTTGTAAAAGAGATTATGAAAATATTGCCTGATGAAAAGATAATATATCTTGGCGATACCGCAAGGACGCCTTACGGCACAAAAACAAAAGAGACCATAATCCGTTTTTCCGTTGAAAACACTAATTTTCTTTTAAGAAAAAACGTAAAAACCGTCGTTGTCGCGTGCAATACCGCTTCTGCCCTTGCTTTAAATGAAATTAAACAGAAATTCGGAATAAATATAATAGGCGTTATTGATGCCGGCGCAAGGGCTGCTGTTGCCGCGACAGAAAATAAGCGTATCGGCGTAATAGGCACAAAGGCGACAATTGGCAGCGGAATTTACGAAAAAACAATAAGAAAATTTAATCCGGACATAAAAGTATTTTCAAATCCCGCGCCTTTGCTTGTGCCTCTGGTGGAAGAAGGGTGGCTGGACAGGCAGGAAACAGCCGGTATTTTAAAACACTATCTTGAGCCTTTTAAAGGCAAAAAAATAGACACTTTGGTGCTTGGCTGCACGCATTACCCTCTGTTAAAACCCCTTATCCGTAAAATAATGCCGGATGTTAACGTGATAGATTCGGGCAAAGAGACTGCTGCTGTTGTATCCAACCTTCTTATAATGAAGAATCAGGTTGCAAAAAAGGGTAATTCAAAAACTTCGGCTTTTTATGTCACTGACACCCCTTCGGCTTTTAACAGGGTTGGCGCTATGTTTTTAAAAGGCAGTATGATTAAAGCGAAAAAAATAAATCTGTAAAGAATAAAAAGGCGGTTTTAAATGTACGAACTTATGGTAAAAGACACTTTTGCGTCAGCGCATAATTTAAGGGACTATAAAGGCAAGTGCGAACACCTGCACGGACATAACTATCTGGTGGAAGCGTACTTTAAAAGGGAGACTCTGGAAAAAAACGGCCTTGCAGTGGATTTTAACGTCTTAAAGACAGCCCTTAAAAAAGTCACGGAATATCTTGACCATAAATACTTAAATGATGATGTGGAGTTCTTTAAAATTAATAATACCTCCGCGGAAAACATAGCAAGGTTTATTTATGAAGAACTTGAAAAAGAGGTTAAAGAAGCGCGGGTCAGCAGGGTAAGCGTATACGAATCGGAAAAAGCAATGGTCTCATACACCAAATAAAAAAAGCGGGTGCCTTATGCGGGATAACAGGGATAATAACCAGATGAGGGAAGTTAAGATAACCCGTAATTTTATGAAGTATGCCGAAGGCTCCGTGCTTGTGGAATTCGGCGATACAAAAGTTATCTGCACGGCCACGGTTCAGAACGATGTGCCTCCGTTTTTAAAAGGCAGAGGAACAGGCTGGGTGACGGCTGAATATTCCATGCTGCCGTGTTCCACCAATACAAGAAACCAAAGGGACTCTGTTAAAGGCAAACCCAACGGCAGGGCGCAGGAAATACAAAGGCTTATTGGCAGGTCGCTGCGCGCGGTTATTGATTTTAAGAAACTTGGGGAGCGGACAATAATAATAGACGCGGACGTAATGCAGGCTGACGGCGGCACAAGGACAGCCGCAATTACCGGCGCTTATGTGGCTCTTTATGACGCGGCGGAAAAATTAATGAAAAGCGGGGAAACTGAATCTTCCGCGGTAAATGAAATTATAGCTGCGGTTTCTGTGGGTATGAAAAACGGGGAAGTTCTGCTGGACCTTGACTATAAAGAAGATTCCAGCGCGGATGTGGATATGAATATAGTAATGACGGGGTCCGGTAAATTTATAGAGCTTCAGTCCACGGCGGAAAGAAAGCCTTTCACAACGGAAGAATTAAACGCCATGATAGCTTCCGGTAAAAAGGGAATTGAAGAACTGTTTAAAATTCAGAAAAAAGCGCTGGGGATCTGATAAATGACCGAAATAATTCTTGCTTCCAACAATAAAAATAAGGCCCTGGAAATCGCGCATATATTCAAAGGTAAGAAAGTCAGGGTTTTAACCCTTGATGAAATTGGGTTTAAAGGGGATATAAAAGAAACCGGCGAAACCCTTGCGCAAAACGCCGCCATTAAGGCGCGCGCGGTAAGAAAAATGGCTAAGGGCAGAATTATAATCGCGGATGATTCAGGGCTTGAAGTTGAATATCTGGCAAAGGCGCCCGGTGTTTATTCGGCCAGGTTTGCCGGCCCCGGCTGCACTTATAATGATAACAATCTTAAACTGTTAAAACTTATGCACGGCGTAAAAAAGGCGCAAAGAAAGGCATCTTTCAGAACTGTCATCTGTATTGTTTTCCCTGATGGCAGGGAAGCTTTTGCCGAAGGCAGGGTAAACGGGTATATAAGTGAAACGGTTACGGGCAAACAGGGGTTTGGCTATGACCCTGTGTTTTTCTATGCGCCGATGAAGAGGACATTTGCTGAAATGACGTTTTCGCAAAAAAATATGGTTTCTCACAGAAGAAAAGCTTCGGTAAAAGCGTGGGAAATTATTAAGAAAGAGTTAAAGAAAAAAACTGTTTAACTTTTTTAACCTGTAAAAACGCTATATTTTTAAAGGGTTTTAAAGGCGTGTATCTGGCTTTGAAACCCTATTTTAATTCATAAAAATTTTTATTGACAATAAAATGTAAATAATATATTATGGCTTTACTCACTTAAAATAAAGTATAGTTTTGGAGGATACATGAAAAGAATATCTGCTGCAGTGTTTGCATGCGTTTTCCTGTTTATATTTAATATAACCATTTTTGCATCTCAGGAAGTCCTTTCTTCAAAAACTAATAAGACAGATTTTAAGGCTACCGCCAAAATTATAGGCGTTGCTGATGCCAATAAACAGTATTCATATGTGGATATGGGCAAAGCCCAGGGCGTTAAAGTAGGGGATAAGTTTTATGTGGAAGGCAAGTATGGCAAGGTTCAGGTGGAAGTGGTTCAGTCTTTTGACAGAATGTCTGCCGTTAAAGTCGTTGACAGCTACCTTCTTGGCGAAGGACAGGAAGGCCAGATAATACCGCAAAGCAGATATGCAAAAGCTGAAATTAAACAATATCGCGTAAAACCATATACGGTTGTAAAAAAGAAACCTGCTGCTAAAAAGAAAGTTGCAAAGAAAAAGGCAGCACCTAAGAAAGCACCTGTTGTTGCAGAGCCGGTTATAGAAGCGCCTTTGGCTCCTGAATCGGGTTCTGAATTCCCGGGAATGGATATAATGGCAGAACCGGGCATGGAAGCAGAACCCGGAATGGATATGATGGCAGAACCCGGTATGGAAGCAGAACCCGGTATGGATATGATGGAAGAACCGGGTATGGATATGGGAATGGATATGATGGCAGAACCGGGATTAGAAGGTATGCCCGGCGATGATCTTGGAATGGATTCAGAAATGGGAATGGGAGATGAAAGTGTAGGATTACCGGGTGAAGATATGCCTGCTGATGATATGGGAATGGACGATATGGGCATGGGCGATGACATGGGAATGCCTGCTGATGATATGGGAATGGACGATATG
>JAFGWA010000012.1 GCA_016937715.1 Candidatus Goldiibacteriota bacterium | reverse complement strand
TTTTGTCAAAACTGTACTCTTCCCGCTTAGCCCTGTGCGCTTTGCTGTCTTTGTCCACTTTCAGTTTTTTAAGTTTTTCAATCTGAAGCTGCGCTTCCGTAATATTTTTGCCGTCGCCTGTCATTTATTCACCCTTTTCATCATATCTCTTTATTATACCGCCAAAATATTCCCGCATTTCCTGCAGATTAACAGCTGCGTCTTTTGCGCTGTTTACGGAATTGTCCGCCTGCGTTTTAATCTCTTCAATATATTTTTTATATTCAGGCACTTTTCCTTTATTATCCGTAATTATTTTACACAAAAGCTCGCTGTCCGTAAAGTGTTCGTCCGTGTAATTGGTTATGTTTCCTATTATCTTTTCTATATGGGTGACAGCCCTTACTATTTCTATGAATAAATCGCCCGTGCTGTAAAAGGTTTTGATATTATCTTCAAATTTTTCCGTAAGTTTAATAATTTCAATTACCTCTTTGGTCTTCATCTGGATGTTAAGCAGTATTGCCGCTATTTCTTCCGCCGACTGATTGGAACTTGCGGAAAGTTTCTTGATTTCATTGGCCACCACGGAAAAACTTTTTCCTGCTTCGCCCGCGCGCGCCGCTTCAATGCCGGCATTTAACGCAAGCATATTTGTTTTTTTGCCCATATCCGCGATTTTAATTACAAACAGTTTTATTTTTTCCGACATATCCACAAGTTCTTCTATTATCTGAGTGGATGACATGATTGAATGTTTTAGTTCTGTGATTCCCTGTATTTCCCTGCCTATTGCTTTTACGCCTCTGGACGCCACTTCTGACTGCCGTTTTGCATCCGCCAGCACGTTCTGCGTTGATTCATCTATATTTTTGGAAGCTGTTTTTATTTCCAGCCCTATTGTATTTACCTTTAAAAACATTTTCTCTGTCGTTTCAAAATATCTGACAATGTTTATTATATTCGACCTGATTCTTTCAAACTTATCGGAATCTTCTTCTATCATTTCAGCCGCGGTTTTAAGAATTGCGGAGTATTCAACAAATTTTTCTTTTGGGATTTTTACCCTTTCACTGTCAATCTTTCTGTGATGGCGTACGGCCTGCGCGCCCGCAAGAAACGCCGCGTTTTTATCCAGTTCCCTGTCATAATCAACTTCTGTGTCCACCAGTTTCGCAATGGTTTTAATGGCATAATCACTGACATATTTGCTTAACAATACCGTAACCACAAAAATTATAAAAGAATCCGCCATTATGAAAGCAAAAACCCACATCGGGTCAACAGACGGATAAATAAAAGCGATTATACCCGCGATTACAAGCGACACAGTAAAAATAACACAGCCGCAAATAACGTATATTATCTGTGATCTCATACAGCGTTCTCTCTTTCAATACGCACCACAGCGCCAAGATTTTTAAGCTTAAGGTCAATGTTTTCGTATCCGCGTTCAAGGTGGTAAATTCGCCTTACAACCGTCTTTCCTTTTGCCGCCAGCCCTGCCAGAATAAGCGCTGCTGACGCGCGCAGGTCAGATGCCATTACGTCGGCGCCGCTTAATTCTTTTACGCCGGTTACTATTGACGTGTTGCCGTTTATCCTTACGGACGCGCCCATCCTTACAAGTTCCTGCACATGCATGAACCTGTTTTCCCAGATAGTTTCCTTTATAATGGAATCGCCCCGGGAAAAACACATAAGCGCCATCCACTGCGCCTGCACATCGGTTGGAAAACCGGGATAAGGCTCTGTAACAACATCAACGGGTTTCAGCCTGCCTTTATACGGGAATATATCCACTTTATTTTTTCCCTGAGTTATTTTTACCCCTGTCTCTTTCAGTTTTTCTATGAATATGGAAAGGTGTTCGGGATTAAGCCCGGTAACGGTCACCCTTCCTTTTGTAATAACGGCCGCGGTAATGAATGTGGCGGCCTCTATTCTGTCAGGAATTACATTATACCCTTTAACCGCGGAGAGTTTTTTGACGCCGTGAATCTTAAGCGTATTGGTTCCGGCGCCTTCTATCTTTGCCCCCATCGCCTGCAGGAAATTAATGCAGTCAATTACTTCGGGTTCTTTGGACGCGTTTTCAATTACCGTTGTGCCTTCGGCAAGCGACGACGCAAGCAGTATGTTTACCGTCGCGCCAAGGCTTACTTTATCAAATGTAATTTTTGTCCCTTTCAGTTTTGCCGCGGACGCGCTTACATAGCCGTGTTTAAGGACAATTTTCGCCCCAAGTTTCTGAATGCCTTTTATATGTAAATCAATAGGCCTTGCGCCTATGGCACAGCCGCCCGGCAGCGATACTTTTGCTTTTTTATATTTTGCCACCAGCGGCCCCAAGACATAAATTGACGCGCGCATAGTTTTAACAAGTTCATAAGGCGCGGTAAATTTATTGATTCCCGAAGGGTCAATGGTAAGCGTATGGCCTTTGAATTCAACTGTCGCGCCCAGTATTTTTAAAAGTTTTGACATGGTACGGATGTCGGTAAGGTCAGGGACATTATGTATTACAGAAGGGCCGTCGCCAAGAATTGCCGCCGCCATTATGGGAAGCGCGGCGTTTTTTGAACCCGACACCGGTATCTTTCCCTTCAGCTTTTTTCCGCCTTCAATTACCATCATTTTCATCGTTATCATATTGGCAGAAATCTCCTGTTAGTATTTTATATGATTATAATACTTTTATGGGATTAAGTAAATAAGGATAGTG
>JAFGWA010000011.1 GCA_016937715.1 Candidatus Goldiibacteriota bacterium | reverse complement strand
GCACCTCCATATTTCTATGCTACCACGCTTCGGAATAGGACATTTCTATTTTGCATATTTAGGACATTATCACTTTGCGGTTACAGTGTGTTCTGCGTGCAGCATAACCATTTTCTAAATTTTAATCTTTCATTGACTAATGAAGCGTTATAGATTTATAATATAGAAAGACAAGGGCTACGGGCGAGATTGTAACTTAAATACCCGCGGAGGGTTTTTGAAACTAAAAAATAAGTTTATACTTAGTTATTTTATCGTGGGCCTTCTTCCTTTATTGATTTTTGGCGCGTGGAGCGCCTTTAATTATAATAAAGTAATCTTAAAAAACACCTCTTCCTTTTACAAAGCCCAGTTATTTCAGATAAACAACAATATAATCACGCTGATTTCAAGCGTAAAATATTACATCGAAAAACTTTCGTCAGCTTCTTTCATTTACCCCTCATCAACAGCCCTTTATACAAATTTTATTAACGCTGACGAGAAAACTTTCAGATATAAAATAACGCCTGAAGAGCAGTTGATTATAAACGAATTCAGGACATATAAGATGACACACCCTTACATTAATTCCGTATATATGGGATTTGAAGACGGCGCCTTTGTGCGTTCCGAACCGCGGCCGCGGCCTTCAAAATATGACCCAAGAAAAAGGCCGTGGTATACCCTGGCGCTTGAAAATCCGGGAAAAGTAATGCAGGTGCCCCCGTATCTTTCTGTTACCTCTGACGATGTAAATATCGCCCTTGTTAAAACAATAAGCAGAAACGGAAAAATATCCGGCGTTATCGGAACCGATATAACACTGGACAGGATGAGCAATTTTATTCATAACATTGAACTGCTTAAAGGCAGTTATATAATGCTTACCGACGCAAACGGCATTATACTGACAAACCCGGACAAAACAAAACTTTTCAGGCCGGTTTCAGAACTTGGCGGTAATATCACACAAAGCCTTTTAATCAATAAAGAAGGGGTTATCAGGCTTGTATTAAACAAAATTGATTCCTACCTTTATTATTATACCTCTCCCGAATTCGGGTGGAAAATATGCGCAATAGTCCCGGCAAATACAATCCGGGAGCAGCATTTGGGCCTGCTTGCGGTAATGATTATCGCCATAATAATACTTGCCGGCTTATGCGCCGCAGTCTCTTTCTATCTGGCTAAAAAACTGTCATCCCCCTTTGACCGCCTTATCGCCGATATGCAGAAACTTACCGATAAAATAAAAAGCCAGGGCTATCCGCAGAAAATCAGCATTTCAGAAGACGATGAAATCCAGAAACTTGCCGATGCCTTTAACGAAATGAGCGTCAGCCTTGCATCGGCCTACCTTGAACTTAAAAGCAGTTTAAAACGGATAACCGAACTGGACAAACTTAAATCCGCCTTTGTGTCAATGGTGTCACACGAACTGCGCACCCCTCTTACAATAATCAAAGGTTCTTCCTCGCTGCTTGCAAAATCAATTGACTCAAACTTAAGCGAAAAACAGAAAGCGCTTATTGAAATGATACTTAACAGCGCGAATAAATTCCAGATAATAATAGATGACCTCCTGGACATATCAAAAATAGAATCCGGAGTATTCACAGTTAAGAAAATAATGTGCGATATTTCATCCGCGGCAAACCACGCCGCCGACGAAATATCAGAACAGGCTTCAAAAAAGAATATAACCATAGAAAGAATTTACGCTGACAGAATTATGTGGCAGGCTGATAGCCTGCGGCTGTCCAGGATTCTTTTTAACCTGCTTAACAACGCGGTAAAATTTTCGCCGGAAAACTCTTCCGTAAAAATAAAAATTGAAATTCTCGCAGGCAATAAAATATCGTTACCGGAATATCTTGAAAGTATAATTTCTCTTCGTGATAATTATCTGTTAATCTCCGTAACAGACAGCGGGCCGGGCGTGCAGGATTATTACAAAGATAAAATATTTGATAAATTTTTTCAGGTGGAAGACACCCTCACCCGCCAGCATCAGGGCGCGGGTATCGGTTTAAGTATTGCCAAAGGCCTGACAGAGGCCCACGGCGGCCTGATATGGGTGGTTTCCGACGGCCCTGATAAGGGCTCCACATTCTGCGTTGTGCTGCCCAAAAAATGAAAAATAATAAAACTGTTATCTATGTGGTGGATGACGAACCTGCAATATGCAGGCTTATCCGCATTGCCCTTGAAGATACGGATTATGAAATAAAAGAAGCGCACTCCGGGACGGACTTTCTGGAAAAGCTTAAAGACGGCCCCCTTCCACAGCTTGCGCTTTTAGACGTAATGATGCCAAAAATGAACGGATATGACGTATGCAAATTCATAAAAAGCGACAATACCCTGAATTCAATAAAAATAATTCTTTTTTCAGCGCTTTCAGAGAGTGATATGAAAATTAAAGCCGAAGACGCCGGAGCTGACGCCTATTTCTCAAAAAACATGGAACTTGAAGAACTTCGCGAAGAAATAATTAAACAACTTTAACGGCAGGCCATCCTGATATTTTTATGTTATTATAATTGACCTTAAGGCTTTAATTTATATATAATAAACATATGGAGACAAAATGCTGACTTATTTTCCCATAGGTTACATTCATTATATAGCTTTCACCCTTTACGTGCTTATGGCTGTTTATATCCTTAAAAACGGCCTGACTTCAAGAATAAACATATCCGCTGCCGGTATGATTGTGTGTTTTTCCCTATGGTCGCTTGGGCTGTCCATAAAACACAACCCACTGACCACCATGCAGACAGCATCAATTGCCGAACACATCGGGGCACTGGGATGGGTAACATTCCCGTTTTTTACTCTTTGGTTTTTCATGGAAATTTCATCAAAAAACAAATTCCTGAAAAAACCTTTAGTTCTCCCCCTGCTTGCGCTTCCGGGGCTCTTTTTCTATATCATTGAACTGTTTAACATGCTGCAGTTATCGCCCATATATTCAGTTTATGGATGGTATTCACCATGGGCAGATTCAAATTTACCCCTCTTTTATCAGCTGTACTACCTTTCCTATCTTGTTATAGGCCTTATCCTTCTGCTTAAACACGCCTATAAAAACAAAAGCAAAAAGAAACAGGCGCTGGTAATTTTCTGGGGTACTGTTGCCTCGATATCAGCCGGCACTTTTTCAGAAGTTATCGCCCCCAAACTTTTCAACTTTTACGGTGTCTTCACCGAAATGGCCGACTTGTATGTAATCATATGGGCCTCATCAATAACTTACGCAGTTACAAAACTGTCCGTCTTCAAACCAAACCCTGAAAATATGGCTCAAAAAATAGTATCCGAAATGAATGAAAGCCTTGTAATTCTTGATGATTCTTTTAATATTACTTATGTTAACTCCTCAGCTTCAAAACTTCTGGAAATTCCCGAAGGCAGTAAAAAAACACATAACTTTATTTCGGTATTTCCGTATATTGACGGCGGGGCCTCTTTTTTTGACACTTTTGATAAAACTTCAGGTTCAAATACGGTAAAAACCTTTGCCATAAACTCCCTTGGTAAAAAAATTCCGGTATCGGTTTCCATTACCCTTATCCGGAAAATAAACGAAACACTGGGCGCGGTATGCCTTATAGAAGATAAAAGTGAAAGTATCCTTTTTGAAGAGATGCTTCGCAAAGAACGCGACCTTGCCAAAAAATACATTGATATAGCGGGCGTTATGCTTGTGGCCCTTAATAAAAAAGGACAGATTACACTTATCAACAAAAAAGGGTGTGAAATACTTGGTTATTTTGACCGTGAACAGCTTATAGGAAAAAACTGGTTTGATGATTTTGTACCCCCTGACAACGCCGCTGACGCAAAAAACGTCTTTAAACGGCTTTCAAAAAATACAATTATTGATGGATATGTTGAAAATTATATTATACGCAAAGACGGCAAACGCCGCCTGATAAAATGGTCAAACGCGGTAATGTTTGACGATACAGGCATGTTTGCAGGAACAATATCATCCGGCGAAGATATAACCGAAGAAAAAGCTTATCAGGAAGAAATGGCAAAACTTGTGACAGCGGTCGAACAAAGTCCATCTTCGGTTGTTATTACAGATCTTTGGGGAAACATTACTTACGTAAATCCAAAATTTTGTTCTGTTACCGGCTATACCAAGAACGAAGCCCTTGGAAATAATCCGCGGATTTTAAAATCCGGCGAAATGGACGCTTCAAACTACAAAATACTCTGGGACACCATTTCTAAAGGCGGTCAGTGGCACGGCGAATTTCATAACGTAAAAAAAGACGGAACAAAATTTTGGGAATCAGCTTCTATTTCAGCCGTTAAAGATTATAAAAACAGAATCTTTTCCTACATTGCAATCAAGGAAGATATCACCGAAAAAAGAAAACAGGAAGAAATACTGCGCCAGAGCTACGAGAAACTTAAAGAACTTGATACATTAAAGACAAACTTTACATCCATGGTTTCTCACGAACTGCGCACGCCGCTTACTTCCATTAAAGGTTTTGTTTCTTTTCTTTTAGGCGGTGTAGGCGGAAAGTTATCACCCAAACAAAAGGATTTTGTACTTACCATTAAAAATAATTCAGAACGACTGCTATCATTAATTAACGACCTTCTTGACCTTTCAAAAATGGAATCCGGTACTTTTTCCATCAGCAAAAAGACCACCAACATAATACCCGTAATAGCTGCAAGCATAAGCGACATTTCATCAATCGCTGAAAAAAAATCAATAATTATAAAAATAAATTCTCCATATACCGCTTTTGATTTAAGCATTGATGAATACCGGATATCACAGGTTTTAATAAACCTTCTGAACAATTCAATTAAGTTTTCACCGCCCGGTTCACAGATTGAAATAGAACTTAAGGAAACATTAAAAAACAAGATCAGCCTGCCGGATTATGAAGACATGACAAAACTTACGGCAGAAAAATATTTATTAATACGAATTATTGACCACGGCCCCGGGCTTACCAAAGACAACGCCCGCCGTATCTTTGACCGTTTCTATCAGGTGGAAGACATAAACACCAGAAAAGCCCAGGGAACGGGTTTGGGGCTTAGCATAGTGGAAAACATAGTGCAATTACATGATGGCATTGTCTGGGCGGATTCTGAAGGACCCGGTCTGGGGTCTGTTTTTAGTTTTATACTCCCCTTACGGTAAATAATATATCTCAGGAGGTTTATATGAAGAAATTAATTATATTACTGTTTTTGTCGGCGCTTCCTTTTATTTCTTTTTCCGCGAATCTTGTTATAAATCCCGGCTTTGAAACCGATGCCAATGGGGACGGTGTGCCTGACGGCTGGGTAAAAAACACCCCTGACGGCATATCTTTGGCGCAGGGCCCTGACGGAAAATGCGCGCGGCTTGTAAACGCGTCAAACAGGTATATAGAACTTAATCAGGATATACCCATAGATTCCAAAACAATAAAACAGATTACCGTAAAATCAAAAATAAAAATTTTAAACGTGATTAAGTTTAAAGAAGAGTGGGAAATGGCAAGAGTTATGGTTTTATTTTTTGATAATAAAGGAAATCAGGTGGGCGGCTGGCCCGAACTTGGCCGCTGGAAAGGTACTTTTGACTGGTCTGAAAAAGTAAACGTATTAAACGTGCCGGAAGGCGCTTCAAAGATAACTCTGCAGGTTCAGCTTGCAAACTGCACCGGCGAAATGTATGCCGATGACATTAGCGTGGAACCGGGCGATAATTTACAGATACCCCGCGCGAAAGACGACCTTTTAATGAACGGGGATATGGAATTCGGTTCTTCCATGCCGTTCTACTGGGGAGGCTGGGTAAACGGCGAAGGCACCTTTGAAGCCCCCGGATATGAATCCTCCACATGCTTTAAAATTTACAACAAATCAAAGGCGTATTCTATGATTACCCAAAAAGTACCCGTAGTCCCCGAAAAAATGTTTGTGGTAATTTTATCCGGAATGATAAAAACAGAAAACATTATTCAGGGCGCCAATCCCTGGGACAAAGCAAGAATAAGCGTACTTTTTCTTGATTCTGCCGGCAACAGGATTGGAGGCTGGCCCGCGGTTGCGGGAGAAACCGCGGAAACAATATCAGAATGGACAAAATGGGAAAACAACTATCCGGTGCCTGAAGGCACCGCATTCATAGAAGTATCAGCAGGCCTGCTTGACTGTGCCGGCACAATGTACATAGACAAACTGCGCCTTGAAGCGCGCGACAGAAACGGCAAAGTATATGAAAACACCGAAATAAAACAGGAAGACCGCTCTGCCTGGCGCGCTTTCACCCCGGTGCAGGACCCTTTTACGCCGGATGCGGTGATTGACCTTACTTACCTTCAGGACGCGCCTGCCGGAAAACACGGTTTTATACAAGCCGGCCCTGACGGCTCTTTAATATTTGAAGACGGCACAAAAACGGCATTCTGGGGTACAAATCTAATGGGCCCGTCCATTTTCCGTTCCAAAGAAGACGTTGATTTAACAGTTAAACGGCTTTCAAAATTAGGGTGCAATCTTGTAAGGCTTCACCACATGGATGCCCCGTGGTCTGTTCCCAATATCTTTGAATCCGGCGCGGATAATACCAGAAACTTTTCTAAAGACAGCCTTGATAAACTTGACTACCTTATCTATAAACTTAAAGAGGCGGGAATATACGTCTTTCTTGACTTCCTTGTCCACAGGGAGCTAAAGCAGGGCGACGGAGTTGAAAATTACAAAACAGTACCCCGCGGCTTTAAGGAGATAATATTTATAGATGATAAACTTCAGAACCTTACATACGAATACATAGAAAAACTTCTTGAACACGAAAACCAATACACGAAAGTCAAATACCTGCACGAACCCGCGATTATATTTTCTGAAATTGTAAACGAAAGTTCCCTGTTTTACGCGGACAGAAACAAAGATTTATCCCCTGTCGCAATAAAAAAACTTGATGAAAAGTTTAACGAATTTTTAAAACAGAAATACGGCTCTGATGAGAAACTGAAGGAAGCCTGGATAAAAAGCGGGTGTGCTTTACAGGAAAATGAATCGCTTGATAAAAAAAGCGTGGCACGCGAACAGTTTAAAGTGAACTGGGGTTCCTGGGACACCATGTTTGAAGCTGTATGTAACGGCCGCGCCTCTGATACAAAAAGATTTTACGCCGAAACAGAAAAGAAATTCTATGACAAAACGATAAAACGCCTTAAAGAAAAAGGCTATAAAGCCCTTTTAACAGGAAGCAATCACTGGGAGCTTTGGGACGCGGAACTGGCCCTAAACGCGCAATACGACTTCATTGACCGCCACTCTTACTGGGACCACCCTTCAGGCGGCTGGTCCATGCGGGAAACCATAAACTTTTCAAATTCACCGGTTCTAAAATCACGCTTAAACACCATAGCGGAACTTGCCCACTGCAGGATACTTGACAAGCCCTTTACCGTAAGCGAATGGAACTGGCTTATACCCAACCGTTACAGAAGCGGCGCGCCGATTATAATGTCAGCTTACGCGAAACTGCAGGGATGGAACGCCATGATGCAGTTTGAATTCGGCACTGTCACTGCGCAGAATATTCTTGAAAATTTCACCGATTTTTCGCGCAGCCCGGAAGCCCTTTCCCAGTGGATACCGGCAGCGCTTATTTTCAGAAACAATTACCTGTCAGAAAGCAAAACATCGGCCGTGTCTTATCTTTCAGAAGACGATTTGTATAACAACCCAGCCACCGCTTTCAAACTTGCCGGCGGAAACTATGAAGCCCCGCTTTCAATGAAGGTGGCCAAGACGCTTGACGAATCAAAGAAGACAGCTGACGCGCCCGAAACTGACAGTAAAGCCGTATCCGATACCAAAGAACTTTTCTGGAATCTTGATGACGGCATTTTCAGAATTAACGCACCCAAAATTCAGGGAGCTACCGGTTTTCTTAAGGGCGTTAAATTAAAATTTAAAAACTTTAATTTAAAATGTTTGACAAATTACGCTTCGGTTTATCTTTATTCGCTGGACGGCAAAAACATAAACGAAAGCGGTAAGATAATACTTCATACTTCGGGAATATCCGATAACTCTTCCGTTAAATACAGCCCTGGAGGCAATTCAGTGATTTACGGCGGGTCGTCCCCAATAATTATAGAACCCGTCCTGACGGAGATAACTTTTAACCCCGGAAAATACAGGACAATGAAAATTTTTAAAATTGATTCAAACGGTTATAAACAGGCGGAATATAAAAATGTAACGGCAAAAGAAGGAAAAATTATAATTAAAACAGACGCTAAATCAGGCGCTATGGATTTTTTAATTGAGGTTAAACGGAGAAGGTAACCGCGCGCGGCAAGCGTTTTAAAACAGCGAGCTTAACTGTTAAGCTGCCTGATGGCAATTATACTCTGCCCCGCGTTATACGACTTGCCTTTTTTAACGCCGCCCCTTTGTTTGGCTTTTTCCATGGCTTCAAGAATGCTTCTTGCTTCAACATAAATTTTACTTTCGTTATAACTGCCGGCCCCGGCGTGCCCCTTTTTTACCACACACTCATACGTCATCATCTTTCCCGTATCATTATTTGTTTTTACGGCGCCGCTTTTACTCTGCCTGTTTGCCTCTTCTATAACAGACCTTGTTATGTTTAATACTATTTCCACACCGTCTTCATGTTTAAGAAGGTCTTTATAATCGTCTTTTATCTTATCAGGCATCCCGCCTTTAACATATATCATCCCAAGGTTATGCGCGGCATTTTTGTATTCCGGATCAAAAATCAGGCTCTGTTTAAAACTTTCAACAGCTTTTGCAAGCAGCCCCTGCCTGTAATACACAAGGCCTACATCATTATAAAGATGCGCTTTTCTAAGGTTATCATCGGTAAGTTTTATGGCCTTAAGGTAGTTAACTGCCGCCTGTTCGTTATTTTCCTGTTTAAAATAAATATCCCCCATATTTGCAGGTATTAAAGCGTTGGACGAATCATTCAATGCCGCTTTTCTGAAACACTTTAACGCGTCATTATAATCGCCGGAGTTTTTATACAATACCCCAAGATATGTGTTTATTTCAGCAATAATCCTGCCTTTTCCGCCTTTTTTTTGCGCGTATACCGGGGAATT
Organism: Candidatus Goldiibacteriota bacterium; assembly: GCA_016937715.1. Classification (NCBI taxonomy): domain Bacteria; phylum Candidatus Goldiibacteriota; species Candidatus Goldiibacteriota bacterium. Next base: position 5,123 of record JAFGWA010000011.1, on the reverse strand, counting down.
ATCAGGGTTAATATCCCTGTCTTTTATTGAAAGCAGAAGCGCGCGGGCATCGCCTATTCTGCCCTCGCTTAACGCTATAAGCGCGCGGTTTAAGGATGTGTCCCAGCTTTTTTCGCGGATATATGAATAAATATATTCAGCTTCAGAAAATTTTCCGCTCATAAACAGAATATCGGCGCGGAGTTTTTCCCCGCCTTTTATCAGAGATGCTTTTTCGAGGGCCGCGTCAAATTTAAATTCAGCTATATCTTTTAAAATTTCTTTTGAAATCTCCAAATCGCGGTTAACCTCCCCCTTGTATGTTTATTGCCGTTTTACTTTTTTTTATTTCTTTTTCGTTTTTCACGCAGCAATAAAGCCCGCTGCGAAGCTATTTCCGCTATTCTTGTGTCTTTTGAATATTTTACGGCAAGCGAATCATAAATGGCCGCAGCTTTCGCGTATTGTTTTCTACCTTCCATCTCATAGCCTTTTCTGAACTCTTTTTCAAAGTTTACAAGTTTTTCCCTTTCCAATTCGCTTAAATGGGTGGTCCAAAGATGGCCCAATTCGGTAAAAAATGATATCAGCAGTATATTTACAAAATACGCGGGAAAAACAGATGCCAATAAAAGGTTTAAAATGGTCAGCAGCCCCCACTCTTCTTTTTTCAGCATTGTCTTAGGCATATTTGACGCCGCTTCGGGGCTTTTTGTTATTTTTTCTATTATTTTTTTTACGTCTTCCTGAAGTTCCGGTTTAACACCTGGTCTCTTTTTACCCATGAAATTCTCCCTGATATGAAATCAGTAAAGTTTCTTAATAATATTATACATCAATTTATTGCTTATCTGCAGATTAATTTTGTCCGCGGCTTCTATTTTTCTGTATTTATCCACAACGGCATCAATTTCATCCTCTTTGATATTAAAAGCGGACAGTTTTAAAGGCAGGTCAAAACCTGAAAATATATCCTTTATTTCAGCGTCTCTTTTTTTATCCAAAACAGTTTCCTGAAATAAAAGGCCCATTGCCGCGTGCTCCCCGTGAAGGAATTCCCTTGCGCCTTTGGAAACCGTCATGGCGTGGGCGAACGCGTGCGCGGCATATGAAGTCCCGGAGTACCTTCCCATACAGGACATCATTCCGGAGTGAATAATATTAAGGTCGGCCATTTCTTCTTTCATTGCGTTATCGGCATTTTGAAATTTTACGGCAAGCTTATTGAAAATTACCGCGGTTGAAACGGCTCCCATGCTTAACACAATGGCGTCCTGCAGCGGTATATTTTCCGCCGGGCCCGTTGCTTCTGTTGCCTCAAAATATTTGCACATCGCGTCAGCAAGACCCGCGGCAAAAAATCCCATCGGAAGAGTGTCAAAAAATGTATAATCTATGATAAGTTTATCCGGCAGCGCCGAATCCATTGTGTTTTGATATACCCCTTGTTTATCATACATTACAGAAACAGGCGTGCATGAAGCGCAGGTTGCAGCGGATGTTGGTATAAGTATAAGTTTTACTTCCGGCAGGTCCCGCTTTATCAGTTTGCACAGGTCCATGCACTTGCCGCCCCCCATTCCTATTACTTCCTTTACCCGTGATTCCAGGATAACATTTTTCACCCTGAAAAATTCAGCCGGATTCATATCGCCTGAGAAAAGAACTTTTAAAACATTTTCATTTACGGTAAACGCGGAAGCAAACTGCCTGGTTACAAAACTGTCCGCTATTACCGCGGACCCCCGGCTGTCAGGTATAACAGTATCGGCAGCACCCCTGCCTTTTATTATTTCACAGGGAAATAAAAAGGACTCGTGCAGATAACCGCACGAGCCCGTTATATTGTCGTTATGGATCTTCTTCATTTTATTTTGCCGGCTGCTCAACGTCCTTCATGCTAAGGGCGATCTTTCCGGTCTTAGAATCAACGTCTTTTACAAGCACAACCACTTTCTGCCCTTCTGTAAGCACGTCTGTCACATTTGCCACCCTGTCTTTGGATATGTTGCTGACATGGCAGAGCCCTTCAACACCGGGAAGAATCTCAATGAACGCGCCAAAGTTCATTATCTTGATTACTGTTCCGTTGTATATGGCTCCCACTTCAGCTTCCTGGGTAAGTTCTTTAATCATACTCATTGTGTGCTGCATTATCTCTTCATCCTGCGCGAATATCCTTACTTTTCCGTCCTGTTCCACGTCAATTTTCGCGCCTGTTTCTTCAACAATCCTTTTGATGTTCTTTCCGCCCGGCCCGATTAAATCTTTAATTCTTTCCTTATTAATGTTAATCGTCCCTATCTTTGGGGCAAAAGGCGACATTTCCGCTTTATGTACGTTTATGGCTTTTTCCATCTTTTCTTTAATAAGGAAAAGCCTTGCTTTCTTTGCCTGCTCCAGCGCCTGTGTCAGTATTTCCAGCGTGACACCCTTTATCTTTATGTCCATCTGAATTGCTGTAACACCGTCTTCTGTTCCTGCCACTTTAAAATCCATGTCGCCAAAATGGTCTTCGGCTCCCTGAATATCTGTCAGTACTATAAATTTATCGCCCTGTTTTATAAGCCCCATGGCAATACCGGCCACATGCTTCTTTATTGGAACGCCTGCCGCCATAAGCGAAAGCGAACCGCCGCATACTGTTGCCATTGAAGAAGAACCGTTTGATTCAAGTATGTCAGATACCACCTGTACTGTGTAAGGAAAGTCTTCTTTGGAAGGCATAACGGCTTTTAACGCGCGCTCTGCCAGATTTCCGTGCCCTACTTCCCTGCGGCCTACGCCCCTTAACATCCTTGCTTCGCCCACAGAAAACGGCGGGAAATTATACTGAAGCATGTATGACTTTGTAAAATCGCCTTCCAGTTCGTCAAGCCTCTGCGCGTCATCTTCGGCGCCAAGAGTTGTAACAACAAGCGCCTGTGTCTGGCCCCTTGTAAAGATAGCCGAACCATGCGTTCTTGGAAGAATGTCAATTTCACATGTGATTTCCCTTATTTCATCAAACTTACGGCCGTCCGGCCTTATGCTGTCATTGGCTATCTGGTTCCTGATAATGCCGGCTTCAATTTCTTCCAGCACCATTTTAGCTTCAGATATTTTTTCGCCCAGTTCTTTTTCTGGAGTCTCTGCTGTTATCGCTTCAAGCGCCGCTTTTTTTGCATCCGCGATTGAATCATAACGTTTAATTTTATCCGCTATCTTCATGGCTTCCTGCATTTTAGATTTTGCAAGGCCTTCTACCTTTGCCTTAAAATCCGCAGGTATTACCTTAAGGACTACTTCCCTTTTAGGTTTGCCGCATTCTTTTTTAAACTCTGTCATGAACTGGCAGAGTTTTTTAATATTTTCATGCGCAATCCCAAGAGCCTGAACCAAATCAGCTTCACTTACAACATTGGTTTCGCCTTCCACCATTGTAATGGCGTCAATTGTTCCGGCAACCGTAATATTCAGGTCGCTTTCAAGCTGTTCGTCCATTGTAGGGTTAACCACAAATTTGCCGTCTATTCTTCCAACCCTGACAGCGCTTACAGGCCCGTCAAAAGGGATATCGGAAATATCCAGCGCCGCTGAAGCGCCTATTAACCCCAGCAGATCCGAATCGTTCTGCTTGTCAGCAGATATTACCGTGGCTATTATCTGAACTTCATAAAAAAAGCCTTCCGGAAAAAGCGGCCTTATCGGCCTGTCAATTATCCTTGAAGAAAGAATTTCTTTTTCTCTTGGCTTGCCTTCCCTTTTAAAAAAACCGCCCGGTATTTTGCCCGCGGCATAAAACTTTTCCCTGTATTCAACTGTTAAAGGAAAAAAATCCGCGTTTGGTTTTGGGTCTTTTGCCGCAACGGCCGTAACAAGAACCATTGTATCGCCGGTTCTTACAACAACCGCCCCGCCGGCCTGCTTTGCCATCCTGCCGGTTTCAAAAGATATTTTCTTTCCTGCTATTTCCACTTCCCTGGTTATGTAATTCGCCATCTTTGGCCTACTTTCTTATATCTAATTTTTTGATCAGGATTTTGTACCTGTCGTAGCTCTTGCTCTTTAAATAATCAAGAAGCCTTCTTCTTCTGTTAACCATCTTAAGCAGGCCATGCCTTGAATGAAGGTCTTTGGAGTGTTTTTTAAGATGTTCCGTGAGATAGTTGATCTTTTCCGTGAGAATTGCAACCTGAACTTCCGGAGAACCAGTGTCTGTGTCATGAACCTTGTAGTTTCCAATCAATTCCTGTTTTCTTTCTTTTACCATAGCCATTTAGTACACCTAACCTTTCTTTTTTTTGTTTTTCGGCCGCCGTTCGCGTCGGCAAAAACGTCAGACAGCAGCCCGAATATGCCAGTGGGGATACCAAAGGCAGATATCAAAATATCATATTCACATGGGGTTGTAAAGTTTTATTTCAGGCATTGTCAATGCAAAATAGAAATGTCCTATTTTCTGCAAAATAGAAATGTCCGGTTATCAAAGTACAGCCTGCCAAGAATCCCCGGTTAACCAAGGGTGGTTTCTGGCGGGTCTGATTTTGCTTCGCCCGACCTTTCTTACTACTTTTTCTATTTCAAACTCATTCTCGTATTTTCTTAATTGTTTAATGTGTATTTCAGAATATGCTATTCTTGAACCCTTATATTCAATAAACATTTTTCCATTTAAGGCCTCACAAATTAATACTTTTCTGCCTTTAAGAGCTAAATCGGTTTTTAACTGGTATAACTTACCTTCGTATGCCATTGTGTAATCGTTTCTTACAGTCCGCTCCGTCTTTATCACAAGTATCTTGTTCAGATCCTGTTCCGGCCTCAACTCCATATGCGTATCTTCTTCGTTTATGGGCTTCACACAAAATTTCCGGTTATGTTTTGGCAGATAATACTCTCTTAAAAACCTGTTTGCTTCTTCCATCGTATTTATGTTCTGCAGCCTCATTTCTTTTACAAGCCTGTCTTGATGTGTTCTAAATGACCGCTCTATCCTGCCTTTAGCTTGCGGCGAGTATGCATGGATTACTTCTATCCCAAGTTCCTTTAAAACTCTTTCAAATTGGCTCATTGGCTCTTCGCCTTTAAGCTGTTCTTCTATTGTTGCTTCTCTCTTCGATTTATACGTTGCGTGCCTATCTAAATACACTGTTTTAGGCAAT
>JAFGWA010000010.1 GCA_016937715.1 Candidatus Goldiibacteriota bacterium | reverse complement strand
TAACCGGGGATTCTTGGCAGGCTGTACTTTGAAAAGCGGACATTTCTATTTTGCAGAAAATAGGACACTTCTATTTTGCGTTGACAAATTGTTAAAAATGATTTTACAGCAGCTGAATATTGTTGTATTATAAAAGTATATGAGGGAAAAATGGAATTAAACAAAATACTTCAGGTTAAATTTACGGATAAGGAAATAATAATAATTTCCTTGCCCCCGGCCGCGGCAGGCATACTGGCTGCTGTTGTTATATCTCTGTCTTCCGGTTTTTCTTTAGGGCAGTTTTTTCTAACCCTGCTGGTGGGATTAATTTCAGGCGCTGCCGCAGGGCTTGGTGCTGTTTATATTTATGAGGGAATGCTGTTAAAAAGCATCAGGGAAAAGCAGGAAAAACTGGCAGCGGGAGAGATTGTTGACACGCAGCCGCTTTTAGTCAATTCTTTAATTGTCTGCGCGGCGCCTAAGGCTGTTGAGCAAAAAGGAATGACAACAGTAAACGAAGAAGCGTTTCTGCTTATATCCGAAAAAATAGACGAGATTTCAAGGAATAATAATGAACTTATGGAATCGGTTAAAAATGCAAATAACGACGCGCTTTTTAATGAAGATAAGCTGCGTAAAGTAAACGGCATTACCAAAAGTGTTACCAAAGCAATTACTGTAATAATTGAAGATATTAAAAAAATAAATGACAGGGCTGCGGCAATAGTAAAACTTGCAAAAAGCGGAAGTTCGGTGACCGGTTCGGAAATTCAGGCGATGAGCAGCATAAAAAACGCGGTTATTGAATCTACGGATGTCATAGAAAAGTTAAGGTTAAGTTCCAAACAGATAAAAGGCATTGTTAATACGGTTGCGGAGATTGCCAAAAAGACCAATATGCTCTCCTTAAATGCCGGCATTGAAGCGGCGCGCGCGGGTGAAGCCGGAAAAAGTTTTGCTGTTGTGGCCCAGGAAATACGCTCTTTGGCGGAAGGCGCCACAAAAGCCACGCAGGAAATATCCGACTTTCTCCAAAGGACGGAAGAACTTGCTCAGAAAGCGGTGGCTGTAATATCCGAGCAGAACAGGGTGGAAGACGCGGTAAACGTGGTATATTCCGCAAGCGACTCTTTTATTAAAATAGTTGAATCGCTTGGAGAAATATCCAGAATGCTTGCGGGTATTTATGCCGCGGTTGAAGAACACAAAATAGATAATGACCTGCTGGGAATCCTTTCCGGAAATATGACCGAAAAATTAAACGGGCTTACCGGCAATATCAATGCTGTCACCGAAAAAATGAAATCCAATGTCGTTATGATGGAAGATATAAGAAGCGAAGTACAGATACTAAAAAACAGCAGGGAGGCGATGTGATGGAAAATGGGGATCTCTTTATAGAAAGAAGAAGGCATAAAAGGATGGAAAAAAAGTGTACGGTAAAATATAAGCTTATTTCCGCCGATGAAAGCGCTGAAATAAAAAAAACAGCTGTTAAATTAGACGCGCAAAGCGCGGATATAAGCCTTGGCGGAATAAGAATGGGCATTGAAGGCAGCTGTGTTATAGGCGATATCATAAGGGTGGAAGTGGTGGTGGATGAAAAACAGGATGCGGTTACCACTTTTGCGGAAGTCAAATGGGTAAAAGGCAAAGAAGGCGACAAAGAAATAGGTATTGAATTCCTTATTCTTAAAGATAAAGACAGGGAACTTATATACAATCTGCTTGGAGATTAGTTCAAAGTAATTTGAGAAACATTATAAATTTACGTGCCCCGCGTCAGGGGGTTATGTTTGTTGACACAAAAAATGAAATCTGATAATATATTATAATTACAGTAAAAACAGGTATTTTGTAAAGTTTGATTAAAATAATGAAAGGGGCGTATAATGTCCAAAAATGCTATTTTGTATGCTGCAATTATTATTGCTGTTTTTATCTTTCCGGGGTGCTTTGGCGGGCAGCCGGAAGAAGAAGCCAGCATTGATATAAATATCAGCGAAGAGATTAAAGAGATGGAAGGGCTGCAGAAGCAGATAAAAACGCAAAGCACCCAGCTTCAGAAATTGCAGCGGGATTTAAAGACAAAGAAAGCCTCAACTTCCGGCGCGAATTCCGCGGAGGTGAAAAAACTTGAAAAACAGATAGAAGTACAGCAGCAGGAAATTATTGTTGCTTCCAAAAAGGTAACAACAGTGAAGGCGGAAAAAGGCAAATATGTCTGGGCCATGTTCAGGGGAATTCCAAGCCATGACTTTTATTCGGGATATAACATACTTCCTCCCCTTGATTTTAAATGGAAATTTAAAGCTATTTCGGGATTCAAAGCGTCGCCTGTGATGGACGCGGAAAATATTTATGTGGGATGTATGGACAATAATTTTTACGCGATTGAAAAAAGTACGGGCCAGGCGGTCTGGAAAACTCCCTGTCAGGGAGGTATTTCATCTTCCGCGGCTTTATACGGAACAACGCTGTACTTTGGCACGGAATCAGGAATGTTTTACGCGCTTTCCGCGTCTACAGGAAAAATAATCTGGAGCAAAAAGATAGGCCCCGTTCAGGGTTCTTCGCCGGCTATTTTCTCGTCGGTTGTTTATGTGGGGTCAATGGATAATAATGTTTACGCCATGGACAGAAAGACCGGCGAGATTGTCTGGAAATACGCGACCCTTATGCCGGTTGTTTCATCGCCGACAGTGGCAAACGGCCTTGTTTATATCGGTTCCATTGACGCCAATATGTACGCGCTTGATGTGGACAGCGGCAAAGTGGCGTGGCAGTACGCCACAGGCAAAGGTATTGCGTCCACGGCTGTTGAAAGTGAAGGCGTTCTGTATTTTGGTTCTGATGATAAAAAAATATACGCCGTGGATTCTTTAAGCGGCGCTGTTAAATGGGCTTTTCAGGCTGAAGGCTGGATAACATCCGGTGTTATTAAAGAAGGCGTATTTTTTGCAGGTTCAAATGATAAAAATATTTACGCTTTAAATTCCTCAAACGGCAAGCTTCTGTGGAAGACTGCCGTGGAAGGCAAGGTTCTAACCACGCCTTTTGCCGTGAATAATATACTTTACATAGGCGCCGGAAAAGAAGTGCTTGCGCTTGATTCAAAGACAGGCGAAAAGAAATGGTCTCAGAAATACGAATTTAACGTGGTCACGTCAATGATAGGCGAAGACGGCATAGTTTATTTTGGCGATTCCGACAGCTCTTTTTACGCGCTGGAATCAGTGGCTAAATAAAAAACGAAAGAAGGAAAAAATGGCTTCAAGAAGAAAGGTGAGATTCAGTTTAAGCTACAAGATAAGCATACTTATTTTCTCCCTTATTCTTGTAACGCTCACCGCAATCGTCGGATATTATATGACGATGAACTGGAATGACAGCATAAATGAGATGAAGAACAGCGCTAAAAAAGCAGCCAAGACATTGGGCGCGCTTTGGCCTGTGGCGCAGGGCAGGGGCGGGATAAACTGGGGCATATATGAAAATTACATGAAGCAGTTTGTGCAGATAGATAAGAACATTGTTTTTATGGCGATTATTGACGGCAAAGATAATGTAAGAGCCGCTGCAATAAATGACCCTTTGATTAAAAAGAAATTTCCGAAGTTAAAACTTTCGGATGATAAAAAAGAAACTGTAAAAAACCTTGTGGGCAATAAAATAGATGACACCGTAAAAGTTATAGGAAATATAAAGATAAAGGATAAAGACATAGGCCTGGCAACTCTTGTTATAAAATTTTCCAAATACGGCACTTATTACTCTCAGAATATGATGATTTTAAATACTTCCATACTGGCGTTTTTTATACTGATTGCGGGCGGTTTGGGCGCGTGGGGCCTTGCTAAAATTATAACCAGAAATTTTAATATAATAGCCGGCGGAATGAGAAAAGTCGCGGAAGGCAACCTTGATGTAGCTGTTGAAGTTAAAACAAACGATGAAACAGGCGTGCTGGCGGATGACTTTAACAGGATGATAGTTGAATTAAAAGAGAAAGTAAGGATAAAAGACGCGTTTGAAACGGTGGCTGACGGGTTAAAGGATATGGATAATCTGAAAAAAGCGTACGAGACTCTGACATATCAGGAAATGACGGATAAAATCACAAAGGGTTATTATCCGGTATCGCAGACGGATGAAAATAAAACTGTGTTCGTGTTTGTGGACACTTCGGCGCTGGCGGGTTTTACCTATGAACTTATAAGCGAAGAACTTAAGGAAATAATAAAAAAATTCATAGAAAAAATATCATACACTGTCCTGGAATACCAGGGCGCGGTTTTTAAAGTTACGGAAAAGTTTATTCTTATCAGTTTTGGGTACCCGTTTAAACATAACGACGATTTAAAGCGCGCCCTTATTTCCACTGTAGAGATAAGAAAAGAACTTGTGAATATGGTAAAAAGCAAACTGACGCTGGGTTATAACGTGGAAGATTTTGACATTAATTTTGTAATTACAAAGGGCAATATAACAGGTAATTTTGTAGACAGAAAATCTGTTGATGCTTTTAACGCGATAACGGATTACCTTAATTTTGCGTCGCGGTACGGTGAAAAGAAAAAGTTTAACACAAATATATATGCTTCAAAGCAGATTGCGGATGAAACATTCGCCCTGGCTAATTATGAAAAAACAGATGATATAAGCATGAATGACGGCCGCGTGGCCGAACTGTTCCGGCTTAAGGGTACAAAGTTCTGATAAAAGGATAAAATGGCAAATAAACTTAACTATTATGAACTGCTGGAAATTTATCCGGCGGCAACACAGGAAGAGATAGACGGCGCGTTCAGGATGATGCTGTATAAATACCATCCTGATCATAATCCTGACAGGCCGGATTGGGCTCATGAAAAGACTTCAGAAGTTGTGGAAGCGTATAATATATTGTCCAATCCGCTTAAGCGTAAGATATATAACTTTATAATATTCGCTTCGTTAAAACAGGCGCCTGCGGATAAAAAGTTTGGTATTTTTCAGGGCAATGACAAGAAAAAATTTGAAGAAGCGTCAGTGATTTTTAAGGAAGGCGTGGCGGCATTTGATACAAACAAAAATACCGCGCTGCTTAAATTTCAGCAGGCGTGCGCTGTATATAAGTTAAGCGAGGGTTATTACAACATAGGCGTTATTTACACTGTAACCAATAAACTTCTGGACGCCAGAAGGGCTTTTGAAGAAGCTGTTAAACTTGACCCGGATAATCAGCATTATAAAAGGGTTATTGATAAGCTTCAGGAACTTATGAGGGAAATAGACAGGGTAAGAAAAGCGCAGTAAGAAAAAACGGGAAAGGGTGCTTAAGTGGCAAAAATTATCGGGATAGACCTTGGAACTACAAACTCCTGTATGGGGTTAATGGAAGACAACAGGCTTCTGGTGATACCGAATGACGAAAATTTCAGGACCACGCCGTCGGTAGTGGCTTTCACCAAAGAAGGGCAGATACTTGTGGGCAATGCCGCCAAAAGGCAGCAGGTAATGAACCCTGAAAATACAATTTTTTCAATTAAAAGGTTCATAGGGCGCAAATTTAATGACCCTACCGTTGCGAATGATTTAAGGCTCATGCCTTATAAACTTATTAAAGCCGCAAACGGCGACGTCTGGGTGGAAGTAATGGGCAGGACTTATTCTCCTCCGGAACTTTCCGCTATGATACTTATGAAAATGAAAAAAGACGCGGAAAATTATCTTGGCGAAACGGTTGATAAAGCTGTTGTCACGGTTCCCGCGCATTTTAATGACTCGCAGAGGCAGGCGACAAAAGACGCGGGCAAAATAGCCGGTCTGGAAATAGTAAGGATAATAAATGAACCTACAGCCGCGGCTTTGGCCAGCGGTTTTGACAGCAAGACAAAGATGAAAGTTGTTATTTACGACCTTGGCGGCGGAACTTTTGACGTGTCCATACTTGAACTTGGTCAGGGTATTTTTAAGGTCCTGTCCACAAGCGGCGACACGCACCTTGGCGGAGATGATTTTGACCAGGCAATAATAGATTACCTTGTAGCGGAATTTCTTAAAAAAGAAGGCATTGATTTAAAGAATGACAGGGTTGCCCTGCAAAGGTTAAAAGACGCGGCGGAAAAAGCAAAGATAAACCTTTCCACTCTTGAATCCGTTGAAATAACACTTCCATTTTTGGCTGCTACAAATGACGGGCCAAAACATCTTCAGACAGTTCTTTCAAGGCCCACGCTGGAAGCTATTACAAAAACAATCGCTGAAAAAACAGCCGGACCCTGCGAAATTGCGCTTAATGACGCGGGCATGAGGGCGGGCGATATAGATGAAGTGGTTCTTGTGGGCGGGCAGACAAAAATGCCCCTTGTACGTGAAGTGGTAAAAAGAATTTTCAGAAAAGACCCTTTTTCCGGCGTTAATCCGGACGAAGCGGTTGCGTCAGGCGCTTCAAAACAGGCGTCTGTTTTAAAGGGCGATATCAGGGATATACTGCTGCTTGATGTTACCGCTTTTTCACTTGGTATTAAAACAGAAGGCGGCATTTTTTCAAAGATAGTTGAAAAAAACAGCTCCATACCGCTTAGAAAAACAGAAGTATACACCACCACGCAGGAAAACCAGTCTTTTGTAAGAATAGAAGTGTTTCAGGGCGAAAAACCAATGGCTTCCGATAATAAGATGATAGGTACTTTTGACCTTGTGGGAATTCCTCCCGGGCCGAAAGGTTCGGCGAAGATAGATGTTATTTTTGACATTGACGCGAATGGAATCATAAGGGTTTCCGCTAAAGATCAGTCTACCGGAAAAGAGCAGGTGATAAAGATAACGGCGGACAGCGGGCTATCAAAATCGGAACTTGAAAATAAAACCAAAGAGATTGGCGCTGAATTTGCAAAGAAAATCTCAAAAGGCGAAAAAATTCAGTCTAAACAGGATTACAAAGAAGTGCCTGCCCGGGAAGGCGAAGGCGGCGGCCTTGCGTCCGCGCCCGAAGAAGAAGGCGAATTCAAAAAGAAAAAATCAATTTTTGACATATTCAAGAAAAAAGAGGGGTAAACAATGAGCAAACCCAAAAAGAACATGCTTATCGGAGAAATGCTTGTAGACGAAGGCATTATAACCAAAGAACAGTTAAAGGACGGCCTTGAAGAACAAAGGCGCACAGGCGAAAAAATCGGTGAGATACTTGTAAGAATGGGATATCTTTCAAAGGAAATCCTGTGGACTTTTCTTGGATATCAGATGGGAGTCCCGTTTGTTAACCTTGATGAAGTAACAGACATTAAGCAGGATATCTTAAAACTTCTTCCCGAACAGCTTATGAGAAACGAAAAACTTATACCTGTCACAAGGCACGGCAGGGTAATAACCGTTGCCATGGCGGAACCCATGAACTTTCTTGTAATAGACGATTTGAAAGCTACGACAAAAAGTGAAATTGATGTCCGGCTTGCGCCGGCTGAAGAAATATTAAAACAGATAAATAAGTATTTTGGATATAAAGCGGAAGAAACCGGCGCGGTTGCAAAAGCAAGCGTTGAAGACCTTGATGATATTTTATCAGCGCCAATGGGAAATTCTTCCAGGCAGGAATCTTCGGGAATGAAAATTCAGAGGTCAATTTACGGAGAACAGGCGCCTTCGCAGCCGTCCCCGGCGCCGCAACAGCAATACGCTCCGCCGCAGCCGCAGTATTCTCCGGCTCCGCCACCTCCGCCGCAGCAGTACGCGCCTCCGCAGCCGCAGTACACACCGCCTGCTCCTCCGCCTCCGCAGGTTCAGGCAGCGCCTAATATGGCACAGGCAGTTGTGTCGCAGGACACACCGGTTAATGTGTTTTTAACCACGCTGCTTTCAACCGGTTATGACGCGGGAGCCACGGATATTCACATAGAGCCGCTTGCGGATAAATGCAGGATAAGAAGAAGGATAGACGGCACCTTATACGAAGTGGAATCGCCGCCGCGCACGCTTTATAACGGTCTTTTAAATAAAATAAAAGAGCTGGCGCAGATGAATCAGACAGAAAAATCCGCGCCGCAGGAAAGCAAACTAAAAATCCGCGTGGGCGGAAAAGAAATTAATATGGCAGTATACACATTTCCCACTTTATTCGGCGAAAAAATAGTCCTTAAAATAATGAGGACGGATGCCGCTGTTTTAACCCTTGACCAGAGCGGAATGGAAGACGATATGGTGGAAACATACAGAAGGTTCATTAAAAAGCCGCACGGGCTTATAATCCTTTCCGGGCCGACAAACAGCGGGAAAGAAACCACAATGCATTCTACCCTTGTGGAAATGAACAGGCCGGATATTAATATTTTCTCCATAGATGATACAAGCTCCGGTTATGTGGTGCCGGGGGTAAATCAGACCAAAGTCAGCAGAAAAAATTACGGGCAGGTGCTTCACTATCTTGCGGAGCAGGACTGTGATGTAATAACAATAGGGGATATAGCCAACAAAGAAACAGCGGAAGCGGTTTTTGATATAATTGCCAGCGGGCATCTTTTAATTTCACGCCTTCGCTCGTCTGACCCTTACCAGGCGCTTCAGACAATAGTTAATTTCGGAATTGAACCGTATATAGTTTATTCTAATACAATTCTGGTTATGGCACAGCGGCTTGTAAGAAAAATATGCACAAGCTGCAGGCAGCCGTATCAGGCAGCGCCGGATATTGTAAAAATGCTTGGCGGCGATGAAGGCAAGTCGGTTACTTTATATAAAGGGAACGGGTGCGCAAGCTGCGCCCAGACCGGATATAAAGGAAGGACAGCTGTGTTTGAAGCCGTTGTCATGACCGATAAAATTAAAGATATGCTTATGGCCAAAGAGCCTCTTAAAAAGATAAAGGAAGAAAACGCCAAGACAGGGTTAAAGACGCTTAAAGAAGCGGCATTATTGAAGCTGATAGAAGGCACCACTTCGCTTGAAGAGTACATGAAGATAAATTAAATTTTCCGTAAAAAAAAATATAACGGGGTTTTTATGAAAAAAAATATAATTGTAACAATATTTATTCTTGCCGCGGCTGTATGTGTAAATGGCGCGGATTTAAGAAACTTTTCTGTATTGCTTCAGGCCGGTGATTTTATTGCCGGTTCGGCGATTCCCGTCACTATAACGGCATATGGCACGGATAATGCCGTCAAAACCGATTATACGGGCAATGTTACAGCAACCGCGTCCGTTGGGGATGTGGTTTTTGAAGAAACTGCAGATGCGGCTTCAACGGCATTTACCGCCGGTAAATGGATGGGAAAGATAAAACCAATGGGTGCTGACGCGGCGCTGACAATTACTTTTCAGGATGCTTCAGGCGCTACGGGAACGGCGGTTAAAAATAATCTGCCGGGAGCTTATTCAAAACTGCTTGTGCTTACGCAGGGGCAGGAATACGCGCCGGGAACGCTTACGGGTTTTACAGGTATTGAAGAAACGCTTATGACATACCGTGAATTTTATGTGACTGTGACGGCGTGTGATGATTATTATAACAGGGTAAATCCTGTCAGCAACGTGTGGTTAAGGTCAAGCGGCGCCATATACGAAAAATACTCGGTAACGCCCACGGCTGTAAACCTTTCCATGACTGATGTGCCCGGAACAACAATATTCGCGATGACGCTTATGCCTAATCCTGATATAAGCGGATTATATGACGTTATGGCTGTGGATTATTCCAATGTTTCCATACCCGGCACATATCAGAGGGAATTTTCCACGTTAAATACTTATTTTATATGGCCGGAAATTAATAATATTACTTACACGGCATCAGAAATTCCGGTTTTTGCCGGTGATTACATGACAATAACGGTTAAAGCTTCAAACTATCCGCGCGAAGCACAAAAGGGGATTCTGCCTGGCTTTGATAAAGTTGCGGATATCGCCGCGGTTGAATACGACAACCATTCAGCTTTTCTTGAACCGCTTGTGCCGGATACTGTTTCCGTGCAGGGCGGAGAAGGTTCGGTTATTGTAAACTACACTAAAATGGACAGGATTAAAATTATGCCTGACTGCTCTGATTACGATAATGGCACAGGTACTTATTATTATGTTACAAAATCGCCTTCGGATGTTGTGCAGATTTACGCGGCTGCTCCGCAGAGTTTTTCTTTTACTTCGGATAAAGTACAGATTCAGCCGGGCGAAACAGCCAATTTAAATGTTACTGTTTTTGACGCGTACATGAACCCTGTATCAAGGACTGCGGTGGAATTTAGCATACCTGCGGACACAGGTGTTTTAAGTGTTACAAATACTGCCACGCAGGATTATGATTACGCGATAAACATAATTGGAGGCAGCTGCTCGTCAGTTTATACCGCGCCTGTTCTGGCGCCTTCCAGTGTGACAATTACGGCAACTGTTGCCGGGCTTGCGCCAAAAACATTAGTTCTTGAATTTATTTCCGCAACTTCAACGGCTGATAAAAAAACCGTAAAAAATACGCCTAACCCGTTTAATCCGGATAAAGGCGGCACAAAAATAGGGTATTACCTTGAAGCGGACAGTAAGGTAACGTTTAAACTCTTTAATATGTTTGGCGGATTGGTATGGAGCAAACAAGTGCAGAAAGGCGAAGAAATGGGTTCAAAAGGCCCCCGTGAATTATTATATGAAGGCCGGACCGACGGCGGGTTTAAGATAGGGGTAGGGCTGTATGTGCTTAAGATTTTTGTTGAAAACGACAGCGAAAAATATGTGTTAGAGAGAAAGATAGCTGTTAAGAAATAAAAATTGTTTTATGTTTTAGAACTTGTAGGGACAGCGCTCCTGCGCTGTCCGGCTCTTTGTATATACGTTCAGAGGCGCAGCATATTGCGCCTCTTTTTTTTAATGTAATAATTAAATGTGTATTAAATCGAAAACGCGCGGGCTAAAGACCCGCGTCTACCAAACCAAAACAAGCTGCCGAGCTGCCGAGCTGCCGAGCTGCCGAGCTGCCGAGCTGCCGAGCTGCCGAGCTG
>JAFGWA010000009.1 GCA_016937715.1 Candidatus Goldiibacteriota bacterium | reverse complement strand
GCACCTCCGTATTTCTATGCTACCACGCCTTGGAATAGGACATTTCTATTTTGCATATTTAGGACATTATCACTTTGCGGTTACAATCATTTTTAACAATTGCAGAGGCTTAGATGCGTGGAAGCTTTGATGCCTGGTAAAGACAATTACAAACACCCAAAACAAACCCGCGAAGAGGATAGATAAGCAATTAAGCATAAGACAGTTAAGCAGAAGCGGAAGTTTTAAAACGTTACATTTTCGCTTATGCTTATCTGCCTATAGCTTAATTCGATATTTTTTACGGCCTGAACATGCCTTCTGCGGCCGCGTTGGTTATGTCAATTACAAAGCCCGGCATGATTCCCAATACCAGCATGGCCGTGCAGCAGATAATAAGCGCAGCCGTTACCATTGCGGGAACATGTACTTTTGGCAGGGTTGAAGTCTTGCTTTTATCCCATATATACATCCTTTTCAGGATTAACAGGTAATAATAAAGCGAAATGGTACTGTTTAAAGCGCCGGCAATTACCAGCCATAGATACCCTTTTTCCATTGCAGCGTAGAACAAGTACACTTTTCCGGCAAATCCCACAAGGGGCGGAATTCCGGCAAGCGATAATAATGCCACCATAAGAGTTAATGCCATTACAGGCTGCGTCTGCGCCAGCCCCGCGTAATCGTCAATTTCGTTGGAACCTGTTGACTTTTCAAAAACAGCCACCACGCCGAAAGCGGCAATATTGGTTACCGTATACGCAAGAAGATAAAACAAAACCGAACTTACGCCTATTACCGGCGCGCCGATAAAACCTACAAGCAAGAATCCCGCCTGTGATATTGTCGAATACGCAAGAAGACGTTTAATGTTTTTCTGCGGAATAGCAATTAAGTTACCGATAGTCATGGTAAGCAGCGCCAAAATTGCCAGGATAGGCTCCCACACAAATCCCGCTTTAATAAGCGTGTACGAAAGAAGCCTTATGGCAAAAATAAACCCCGCCGCCTTTGATGCCACGGAAATAAAAGCCGTAACAGGCGTGGGCGACCCCTGATATACATCCGGCGTCCATACGTGCATGGGCACCATTGAAAGCTTAAAACCAATTCCAAGTATAACCATTATTACAGCCAGCACAAATACGGGCTGAAAACCGTTGGCCGAAGTATAGAATAATATTCTGTCAAGATATGTGGTGCCTGTCATGCCGTATATAAGACTTAGTCCATAAAGCAGAATGCCCGACGACACCGCGCCAAGGATAAGGTATTTAATACCCGCTTCAAGGGACAGCGCCTCTTCCCTGTAAATGGCGGCAAGTGCGTACAAACTTATTGTGGCAAGTTCAAGGGATACATAAAGCGTTATTAATTCTTTTGACGAAGCAAGAAACATCATCCCAAGCGTGGAAGAAGCTAAAAGAAAATAATACGCCCCCGCCCTTTTATCGCTTAATTTAAGGGTATCAACGGAAAGCATCCCTGTTAAAAACGCGCCTGAAAGAAAAACAATCTTGGCAAACCATGAAATGCCGTCCGCGGCGTAAGCGCCGTTTAACATAACGCCGTCTTTTCTTGAAAGAATAACATATACAAGCATAGCCAGCATTGAAAAAGTAAAAACGCGGCCTGTTGTTTTTTTACCGGCTCCAAAAAGGTCAAGAATGAATATAAGAAAAGCGACTCCCGCAAGGGCGAATTCGTGGCTTAGTAACGAGATATTCAATTTACATACCTCCTATTTTTGCCGCTATCGGCAGTACAGAACTGTGAATAAGTTCCATCATGTAAAAAGGATAAACACCAAACAGCACTATAAAAAACATCAGTATGGAAAGCGATGCAATTTCCGTAAATTTGGCGTCCTTTAAATCTTTATATTCCGCGTCAATAGGCCCTAAGAAAACTATCTGAACAACTCTTAACACATAGAAAGCGGTTACGACAATACTGATAACCGAAATTATGGTGAGCAATGGAAAGGTTTTATAAACACCGACAAAGGTTGTCAGTTCCGCCACAAAACCGGACAGCCCCGGAAGCCCAAGCGAGCACAGCCCTGTCATGGCAAAGAATACAGCAAGCACAGGCATTACTTTGGCAAGCCCGTGCATTTTATGAATATCCCTTGTATGCGTCCTTCCATATGTCATGCCTATTAATCCGAAAAACAGCCCCGTCATGATACCGTGAGATACCATCTGAAAAACTGCGCCGCTTAACGCCACCGAATTCATTCCGGCAATACCTAAAAGCACTACACCCATATGGCTTACGCTGGAATAAGCGACAATGTATTTTAAATCCGTCTGTTTTACAGCGCCGAAGGAGCCGTACACGATATTAACAAGCGTCATTAAAGCCACAACAGGCAGCCAGAACTTTGCGCCTATCGGAAACAGCCAGACAGGAATTATAAGACACCCGTATGCCCCCAGTTTCATAAGGACTCCCGCGTGCAGCATGGAAACTGCCGTGGGCGCGGAGGCGTGTCCGTCCGGCGACCAGGTGTGAAACGGCCACAGTGCGGCCAATATGCCAAAGCCCACAAAAAGTATCGGGAAGAAAATTTTCTGGAACGTTGGGTCAAACGCGAACTTTTCAATTTTATCAAAATCAAAAGTGTGCATGCCGGTGGCAAAGTAAATACCAAGAAGGCCCGCAAGTATAAGGGCGGAACCCACAAGCAGATATAAAGTCAGTTTCATCGCCGCGTATTCCTTATCCCCTGTTCCCCAGATGCCTATAAGAAGGTACATGGGCAAAACTGCGATTTCATAGAAAAAGAAGAAAAGAAAAAGGTTGTACGTCATAAACACGCCATAAACGCCGGTTGTCAGCGTCAAAAGCAGTATGAAAAATTCTTTAGGCCTGTTGTTTAAGTCCCAGCTTGCAAGTATGCCGGCGGTGATTATTATCCCCGTTAAAAGCACAAGCGCCACGTTGATTCCGTTTACACCCATGAAGTAATTAACGCCTATAGAGGGTATCCAGTCCATACGCTCCACAAACTGAAGCCCGCCCTTTTTGTAATCATATGAAATAAACAGTATTACGGAAAAAATGAATGAAATCACGGAGAACACAAGCGATACAATTTTAACCGCTTTATGATTACTTCCCGGAATGAAGAAAAGCGCAATAACCGCGCATAGCGGCATAAGGTAAATTATTGTAAGAAAAGGTATTGTGCCAAGAAACTCTGCCATTTATCTGCCTCCCAAAAGCTTCAGTGCGTCCGGATTCCATACGGCAAAAACCGCCGCTATAAGCACCAGCCCGCCGAATATTATCAGCGCGTAACTTTGAACCCCGCCGTTTATAGTAAGCCTTAACTTGCTTCCGGCCCACCTGCACAAAAACGCCACAAGGTTAACGGCGCCATCCACCACGTGCCTGTCAAACCACTTGATTGCGGAAGCGATAACAAAAAATCCGTTCTTGATGAAAAACATGTATATCTCATCTATGTAATATTTATTATAGGAAAGTTTGTAAAGCGGGCCGGATGCTTTCTTTACCGCTTCCGGTTTTATAACGCCAAAAGAGTACATCAAAAGCGCCAGCAGAATTCCGGATACGGCAATGGCGCTGGATGACAAAGCCACGCCCATGTTAAAGTGGGTTTCGTGCGGGTGCGCGCCGAAGAATAAAAAGTTATAAACGCTCTGCTCTTTACCCGGTATGCCGGCAAGCCCCGTTACTATAGACAGCACTGCCAGTATCATTAAAGGTATTGTCATCGTCAAAGGCGATTCGTGCGCGTGGTCATAAGCGTGCGCGTCGCGCGGTTTACCCGTAAAGGTCATCAGGTAAAGGCGGAACATGTAAAAAGCCGTTAAAAAAGCCGTGGCTGCCGCAACGTAATACAGCCCCATGTGCCCCGATTCCATTATATTAACAAGTATTTCATCCTTGCTCCAGAAACCTGACAGCGGAAATATTCCCGCGATTGAAAGCGACGCTATTAAAAAAGTAATTGATGTTATGGGCATCTTTTTATGTAATCCGCCCATCAGCTGAATATCATTTGTGTGAACAGCGTGTATCACCGAACCCGCGCCAAGGAACAAAAGCGCTTTGAAAAACGCGTGGGTGGTTAAGTGAAACATTCCCGACGTGTAGCCGCCTATTCCCAGCGCCAGCATCATGTAGCCCAGCTGGCTTAACGTGGAAAACGCAAGCACCCTTTTTATGTCATTCTGCGTAAGCGCGATTGTCGCGGCAAAGATTGCAGTGAAGCCGCCAAGGTAGGCAATGACAAGCATTGCATGCGGAGACGCGGAAAAAATACCAAACAGCCTCGCCACCATAAAGACTCCCGCTGCCACCATTGTAGCCGCGTGAATTAACGCGGAAACGGGAGTGGGGCCTTCCATGGCGTCGGGCAGCCAGACGTGAAGCGGAAACTGCGCGCTTTTGCCGACAGCGCCGCTGAATAATAAGAGGGCTATCAATGTAAGCATGCCCGGCGATAAAACACCGGCTGTTATCTGCGCCTGAATTTCCGCGAAATTAAAAGTGCCTGTTATATATGAAAGGATAAGTATGCCGATTAAAAATCCAAAATCGCCGAACCTTGTCACCACAAAAGCTTTTTTGGAAGCTTCAGCGGCTTCCGGTTTAAACCACCAGAAACCTATAAGAAGATATGAACAAAGCCCCACAAGTTCCCAGAAAATATACATCTGTATAAGGTTGTTGGCCACAACCACACCAAGCATTGAAAACGAAAACAACGATATATACGAGAAGAATCTTGAAAAAGCATAATCCCCTTTCATATACCCTATTGAATACACCTGCACAAGCATGCTGACCGTTGTCACCACAATAAGCATTACAGTGGTTAACGGGTTAATAAGTATTCCAAGGCTCATTTTCACGTCGCCAAGATACAGCCACGGAAATGAAAATTCATGGTACGCTCCGTGGCCCGCTTTAAGCTGCAGGATTAACAGATAAACAGAAATTGAAAAAGAAAGAAAAATACAGCATACGGATATCACGGCGCTGAGCATTTTATGTTTTACCGTTATAGCCGTTATTACAAGAAACGCCAGTAATGGCAGGGCCGGTATTGCAAGCCCAAGCACGTTTAATTGTTCCACAGGTTATTCCTCCGTATTATCGTATTAAATTTTATCATTAGTATTTCATTATGTTCATTTCGTCGGCGTTTATTGTTTCCCTTTTTCTGAAAAGCGCCAGTATTATGGCAAGGCCAAGCACGCTTTCCGCCGCGGCAATGGCAATTATGAATATTGTAAATATATCGCCGGTTATTTCCTGCGGAGTTACATATTTGGCAAACGCCACCATGTTAATTGTAGCCGCGTTAAAAAGAAGTTCCAGCGACATTAAAATTCCTATGGCATTTCTTCTTGTAAGCACGCCTATCATGCCGATTGAAAAAAGCAGCGCGCTTAAAACCACATAATGCGCAAGTGTAATGGTCATTTAGCCGCCCCCTTTTTGTCCCCTGCCACAATTGCTATGGCTCCTATCAAAGCCGCCAGCAGCAGGACAGATACCACTTCAAAAGGAACCACAAATTCATTAAGCAAAAGCCGTCCGGTAAGCGCCGTATTATCCTGCGCCACCCTGTGGGCAATCATTTTGCCCCAGTTTGTTTTTAAAGCCGCGCTTATTATAAGGAAAGCGGTAAGCGCGGAAATTATAACCGCCGGAAGCAGCTGTTCATTGTGCTGGTCCGAATCCGCTTCTATTATTCTGCGGGTAAGGTTAATTACAAAAAGCGAAAGCACAACCACCGCGCCTATGTACACCAGCACCTGAATACCGGCAAGAAAATATGAATTTAAAACCACGTAAATTCCCGCCACGCCAAAAAGCGACAGCGCCAGAAACAAAGCGCTGTGGTAAATATTCGGCGCAAAAACCATTAATAACGCGCTGATTAAAATAAGGGCCGCAAAACCGTAAAAAAGTATGGTTTCAACCATATCATTCTCCTTAAAGTATCGTTTATTTATTCTTCTTTATATTTGGAAAGAAAGTATTTTTCTTTCTTGCCTTTTAATACGTATCTTTCCGCCACAAGGTCTATCATAAGGTCAGACTTATTCTGCGTGGCAAGTTCATATTCTTCGGACATTATAATGGCGCCAAACGGGCACGCTTCAACGCACAGGTTGCAGAACATGCAGGTGGCAAGGTTATAATTGTATTTCGCGGCCTTCGGTTTTGCTTTGCCGTCTTCCACAACTTTTTCAGTGGTAACTGACATATTCGGGCACGCCTTAACACACAAATTGCAGGCGGTGCACCTGTTGTCATTTTTTTCCGGGTCAAGCGGCATTACAAGCCTTCCGCGCACGCGCACGGGCAGGTCCGCTTTTACTTCCGGATACTGCATGGTAATGGGTTTACGAAACGCGTGTTTTAATGTGACTCCAAGCCCCTGCATAAGGCTTATGATTCCTTTTATTATTTCGCTGATATACTTTATCATTATTGTTTCTCCCTGATTGCTTCCGTCAGATTATAATACTTTAACTAAAAATGCCGTTATAAGAAGGTTTAAAAGCGCGATAGGAAGAAGTATCTTCCACGAAAATGCCATAAGATGGTCCACCCTTATGCGCGGGAAAGTCCACCTTGCCCACATCAGGATAGTGACCACAAAATAAGTCTTTAACATAAACCAGACTACCGGAGGAAGAAAAGGCCCCTGCCAGCCGCCAAGAAAAAGTGTGGCCGCAAGCGCGGATGTAAGAAAAAGGTTTGTGTACTCTGCCAGAAAGAACATTGCAAATTTCATACCGGAGTATTCGGTGATAAAACCCGATACAAGTTCAGATTCCGCTTCAGGAAGGTCAAAAGGCCCCCTGTTTATTTCAGCGTTGCCCGCTATAAGAAATAAAACAAAACCAATTATCTGCGGAATAAAATACCAGTTTAAAGGGTTGCCTGTCTGCGCCGCCACAATATCGCTCATCTTTAAGGAACCTGCAAGCATGACAACAGCAAGCACAGTTAACACCATCGGAATTTCATAACTTATTACCTGCGCGGCCGACCTTAAGCCGCCTATCAGGGAGTACTTGCTGTTAGAACCAAAACCCGCGGATAAAATACCTATTACCGCAAGCCCGCTTATCGCCAGCACGTATAATATGCCTATATTAATATCGCCAGCTATAAGCCCGTTGCCAAAAGGTATTACAAGAAAGACGCCGAATGACGCGGCAAAAACAATAAAGGGCGCCGCCCAGAACGTAAGAATATCAGCTTTATCCGGATTAATATCTTCTTTAAGAAGCATTTTAACGGTATCGGCAACCGTCTGAAAAAGCCCAAAAGGCCCCACCCTGTTTGGCCCTTTTCTTATCTGCAAAAGAGCCGCGAACTTTCTTTCATAATATATAATCCAGATTGCGTTTAAAGCGATAAAGGCCGCAATTACGGCGGCTATGACCAGCTGAAAAAATACATCAAGAATAAAACCCGGAAGCCCGGTCTGCATCCACAGATTATGCGCCCACGCGTAAAACTGTGAAAGCGGTTTGCCTGTATCGTAAAACAGATCCCATAAAAGTTTTTTGAAGTCCACTTATGTACCTCTTTTTTTATTGTTATAAAATTATATTATCTGTCAATTTCCGGAATTATAATATCAAGGCTTCCCATTATAGCCACCAGGTCGGCTATCTTGTGCCCTACGGATATTTCTTTGATAACTGATAAGTTGCTGAACGACGGCTGCCTTAATTTCATCCTGTATGGTTTATCCGTTCCATCGCTTACCAGATAAACACCCACTTCACCTTTGGGGCCTTCCACCCTTGTATATACTTCCCCTGCAGCCGGCTTTATTAACTTTGGCACTTTTGCCATCACTTCGCCTTCGGGAATCATATCCATTGCCTGTTTTAATATTGTCAGGCACTCGCGCATTTCCGCCATTCTTGCTTTGCAGCGGTCCCATGTATCTCCGTTATCGCGCAGGCACGCCTTAAAATCAATTTTGCCGTATACGCCGTACGCGTCCTGTTTTCTGATATCTATATTTACACCGGACGCTCTTAAATTAGGGCCGGTTACGCCGTAATTTATTGCCGTGTCTTTTGCAAGCACACCCACACCCTGCGCCCTTTTCACAAAAATTACGTTATTAATAAGCAGCGCTTCGTATTCATCCACTTTATCACTAAAATGCGATATAAATTTTTTCAGCATATCAAAAAAACCTTTTGGAAGGTCCTGCCTAAAACCGCCTATCCTGTAATAATTGTGAGTTAACCTTCCGCCGCAGGCGGCTTCCACCATATCTATAATTTCTTCCCTTTCGCGGAACGCGTAAAGAAGCGGCGTTAAAGCGCCGATATCCATTCCATACGCCGAATACCACAGAAGGTGGCTCATTATCCTGTTAAGTTCCGCGAAAATTACGCGCATGTACTGGGCGCGTTCGGGCGCTTCTATTCCCAGCAGTTTTTCAACAGCCATCACGTAAGCCCATTCATTGTTCATGGCCGACAGGTAATCTGTCCTGTCCAGATACGGTATTATCTGCCCGTATGTCCTGTTTTCAAATAATTTTTCAAGCCCCCTGTGCACGTAGCCAAGGTCGGGCACTATATCCTTTATTGTTTCGCCGTCAAGTTTTAAGACCAGCCTTAAAACACCGTGGGTGCTTGGGTGCTGCGGCCCCATATTAAGTATGTATTCTTCTGTGCCTGTTTTTTCCAGATTCACCGGAATGTTTGAATAGTTGTCCATTATCACACCTTCGGCATTGGTTTAAAATCGGGATGGGTAAAATCTTTTCTTAACGGGTTTATAATGCCTTCATCCAGCAGAAAACGCCTTGGATCAGGATGGCCCGTAAATTCAATACCGAACATCTCCGCGGCTTCGCGTTCGTGCCAGTCGGCAGTCCTGAAAATTTCCGCGACAGAGTCCGCTTTTGGCTCTGCCCTGTCCAGTTTCACCCTTATTACAATTGAATCTTTTGTTTCATTTGAATAAAGCCTGTAAATTACCTCTATGCAGGATTCCGCCGGCCTGTCTATGGCCGTCATAAAGTTCATGTGGTCAAAACCATAATCATTTTTAAGGCAGGCAATTGTGTTTTTTAAACCGCCTTTGCCGATTATTACATTTAAAACGCCAAGGTCTTCTTTGCTTTCCGTTATCTGAATTTTGCCTTTTATCTTTTCAAGAAGTTCCTGAGTGGTCATATTATTTCCTCACTATGGATTGTGATGATATTTTTTTCTGCAGTTTTATAAGGGCATCAAGAAGCGCTTCCGGACGCGGGGGGCATCCCGGAAGGTAAATATCCACCGGTATCACTTCATCCACGCCGTGTATCACCGAATAAGAATCATATACAAAAGGGCCGCCGGATACCGCGCAGGCGCCCATTGCTATTACATATTTTGGCTCCGCCATCTGCTCATAAAGCCTTTTGATAACAGGCGCCATTTTCTTTACAACGGTGCCGGCCACTATCATTACATCCGCCCTTCTTGGCGATGCCGCGGGCACTTCAAAACCGAACCTGGACCAGTCATATTTTGCCGCGCCTGCAGCCATCATTTCCATGGCGCAGCACTTGATTCCAAAAGTTAAAGTCCACAATGAATTCTTTCTGCCTTCGTTTAACATCCAGTCAATTGACGTGGTAATTATCTGCCCGCCCGGTATCTTTAAAACGCTTGCGGGTACACCGTTCATTATTCCCATTTAAGATCTCCTTTTTTCCAGGCATAAGCCAGCCCCAGGACAAGGATTAATATAAAAATTAAAGCTTCCACAAAAGGGGCCCAGCCGGAAACGGATTTATACACGACAGCCCACGGTATTAAAAAAGCCGCTTCCACGGCAAAAATCACATACATTAACGCGAAGACATAAAACCTCATATTAAACCTTATTTCAGCATCCCCTTTTGGGTCTATGCCGCATTCATATGTTTCGTTCTTTTCATCATTTGGTTTCTGAGGCATTATAATATAATTTACAGCAATGCCTCCGCCTACGAACACAATTGAAAATAAAAGAAAGACCAAAAGCGTCCCGTATTCCATGGTTACCTCCGTTAATTTTTCCTGTCAAACATATAAGCTGCCATCTCTTCAAGGCGTTTTAAAGCATCGGCGTTTTTCACGCTGACCGCCCTTAAATTTTTCTTTGCCGACTTTATGTGAATTGCCGCCGCTTCTTCCGCGGCTTCAACCCCTTTATACTTATAAATAAATTCAATTATATTTTTTGAATTTTCAGCGGCTTTCCCGTTTTCAAACACCCTGCAGATTGCCGCCGTCTCTATTCCCTTGCCGGCGTTCTGCATTGCCATTATTAAAGGAAGCGTCGCCTTGCCTTCTTTAATATCGCTTCCCGCCGGCTTGCCAAGTTCTGATTCGTCGGAAGTGATATCAAGTATGTCATCTTTTATCTGAAAAGCTATTCCTGCCTGAGTTGCAAAATCTGAAAGCAGCGCAAAATTTTTACCGTTTATACCGGCTAAAACAGCGCCCGCCTGCACGCTTACCCGTATAAGTGACGCAGTTTTACTTTTTACAATGTCAAAATATTGTTTCGGAGATATTAAAGGGTTATTCTTATTATATACCTCGTCAATTTCACCTTCGCATATCTGTTTAACGCCTTCAAACATAACGGAATAAAGCTTAAGATTCTGCTGCTTTATAAGCAGGGTTGCCGCATTGGCAAAAAGGTAATCCCCCCCAAGCACAGACATCTGATACCCTGCCATTTTAAAAAGGGATTTTTCACCCCTTCTTTTTTCGGAATTATCCAGAATATCGTCATGAATAAGCGTTGCATGGTGCAAAAGTTCCATTGCCGCAGCCGTATCCGCCGCTGTGTCGGTGTCTTTTTCACCGTTTAATTGCGCTGTAAGAAGAACCAAAAGCCCTCTTATCCTTTTCCCCTTGGATAAATCTATGTTTTCCATAAGGTACTTTACGCCCTTACTGTCGCTGTTGGCCGCCGCTTCAAGCTTTCTATTAATAAGGTCAAGCTTATGTTTTATATCCTTATTTTTGAACATTAATCGCCTTTGAATGACATTTTTTTGAAAACCAACACTTTTTTGCGTGTTTTTACCGTTTTATGAAGTACAGAATTAAAAATATTTTTATATTTTATACCGAATGATAAAAAAGTCAAGGTTATTTTGGATAATTTTCTAAAAATCGCTTTATTTTAAGGGTTGAAACAGACTAGATTTAATATTTCAGCTGAAATTTATAACATCTTGGACCTTTATTTTTTCCCCTTGGGAAAAAGAAAAAGCCCTCATCAACATCTTGGGCCTTTATTTTTT